>JAGROK010000164.1 GCA_020440285.1 Chlamydiia bacterium
CTGCGAAGAAGATAGTCGAAGCGCTATCTTCGAGCAGTTTTTCCTAAATAGATCGCAAAAAGATAGGTGTTATCATAGAGTTTTAACACCGAATTCGCGTTTCTTAATGATATAGCCTTGTTTTAGTTCGGCTTGGTAGACGATGAAGAGGCCGAATGAGACGACAGAAGTAGAGAGGAGAATCTCCCAAGAAGGGGTCTCTCCGAGGATAATCCAGCTATTGATTGAGGCGAAGATAGGGCTAAGGAGTCCCATGAAGGAAAGGAAGGTGGCGGTATATCTTTTGAGCATGAATCCATAAAGGTTGTAGCAAAGGATGTTTGAGACAAGAGTCATCAGAACAATTCCCTGGATAAAGGGGAGGAATTGACCATTTGCTACAGGAACAGGGTTCCAGTGATCGACAAAAAAGGAATGGACAAAGGCCATCGTTCCCCCTAAAAGCATGCTATATCCATTGGCATAGAGGGGGGATAGAGTTTGATTTTTCACAATGATTCGGAGGAGGACCCATCCATAAACAGAGAAAAGGGCTGCTCCCATGATGGCGAGTTCTGGCCACGAAACAATGCTAAAAGCATTTAGAATTCCTTCTGATCCTGTCTGCATTCTTAAAACAGGGATAAAGCCTGCAAATCCGATGAGCATTCCAAAAAGCTTTTTCTTATTCACCTTTTCTCCAAAATGGATGTAGGAGAAAATCGCAGCGAAGAAGGGAGAAAGGCTATAGATAAAGCAGGTTTTAGCAGCTGTAAGATATTGCAGTCCCCAGAACTCCAAAATATTTGTTAAGTAAATGCTGAAAACTGATAGAGCAAGAAGGGGAAGGATTTGCTTTTTTCCAATCTTTAAGCTTTTCCGATCCTTTAAGAAAAGATAGCCGATTAATAAGACTCCTGCAAAAAGCATGCGGAAACCTGTTAAGAAAACAGGTGGGCTATTCTCAAGGGCCATTTTCCCTAGGGAAAAGACACTTGACCAAGCGGCGTACATAAAAATTACTAGAAAAATTGACATCAGCTTAAAAAATAATTTTTCCCAAAGTTTAATGGAAATGGGGGATCTAAGTCAATTAGTAAAGCTGAATAAAAGGGGCAAGGGGAGCTTTTCTTCTCGCCTCTCTCCACTCCTTCTGCCTTTGCATGAGGGGGTGGTCTTGTGTATAGTGCATCTTCATTTTAGAAGGTTTGATAATATCTCGATCCTTCATCAGAGGACTTTCTAAATTAAACCCTTTTTTTGACTCATCCAGATAGCGATCGGGGAAGAGGCGGATAGCAATAGGATTTTGTTTAATACCATTTCCTCCCAGCTCATAGCCAAGAACCTCTGATAATTGCTCCTCTCCGTCAACGATTCCTTCTGCTGAACGGGAAACGCGGGTTACTTGGTGACCACTCATAAAATTGGCCATGAAAAGCTCTTTAAAGCCTTCATGAGAAAGAATAGAATGAGGATGCTCTGTTGGAATCTCAAGGCCAAGGTTTCTCCACCCTTGAAGGGCCATTGAAATCGCTAAAGCAATTCCTGTTCGGTCAGTGCTACTTTTGCAATGATTCACAACCGGAAGTTTTAAGATTTTCATCACGAGATCGCGGTAGAAAAACTCCTCTTCAGGAAGGAGTTTGCCAGGGTTTTCTAAGTGCGCTTTAGCAGCTTGTAACAAGGTCTTATCAGACTCATCGATGCTGGGGTTTACAAGTCCTGCATCAATCAAGGGGAAGAGGCTTTGATACCCTTTTTTATTGATCTCACTTTCTTTCCATGATTTCCCCAAAACGGTATTCATGAAGTTAAAGCCTTGGTTGAAGTAAAGGGGTTTGATGGTGACTTGGTGTCTGTTTCCAGCTTTATCTGTAATGATTAAAAGTTCCTTCGAAAGAGCTTCAAAGATTTCTTGTTCTTTGATCACCGCTTCTCTTTCATCCAGCCCAGTAAAAAATGTCAGCCCTGTTCCAAAAGCTCCGTGAGATGACATCAAGTTATTCACCATGAAGGTTAACTCATACCCATTTTCTGTTCGGCGCAATCCCTTTTGTTCATTAGGTCGTTTACTAAGTTCATTTTGGAAAATAAATTCCAATTGCTCTTTTGCCTTGTGGGTCGTATCTGCGCGGCCGGTGTAGCTGATGGACTCTTGTGTCGTTATATCTTGAACTTGGCGCATCATACAAATGTTTCGCGCATTGCGATCATTGCTCGCAGTAACTGTATGCTTTACCTCTTTAGTCTTTCCTTCTTCTGTAAATTGAGCAGGTGCAACGCCGTTATAGTGCCAAGATGAATATGTTTGGAGTTTTGTTAAGTCTGTGGCTTGTATATTATTGCCAAGTTTTGCCCGATCTTGGCCATAAAGAATGGGGCTCCACATAAAGTTCCCAACCTCTTTTGCGCTGTAGTTAGCCCAGGCAAGTGCTTTGGGATTATTGGTGATGAGATGAAAATCATAATTTCTTAGCCCTTTACTCACACTGAGACTCCCCAGAATAAATAACGCTCTTAAAAAAGCCCCTTTGACTCTGTTTGAAAAGCCATCTTCAAATCCTGCGTACCTCTCCTCTAAAGTGATCTTCCCCCTTTCATAGAGGGTCGCATTTTTCTCAAGTCGCTCTAATTGAGTTCTATTGAGTATTGCATCACGGTTTTCAAACTGTGAGAACGAGGGCTCGTTATAATCTTTGTAGTAGGTTCCTTGAGCTGTCCAATGCCCTTCGTCATGATAAGAGACCGTCGTATCATTTTCGCTCGCATATAACTTATCTTTAGGTAGATATGATTTTGTTTGAGATATTGTTCCCATATTAATAATCCACAATTATTCTTATTGGTATATTATACCATAATTTATAGATTATTTCACTTTAAACGATTTACTTTATAAACAATTTTTTATAATCTCGCTTCTATAGCGATTCATGAGCTCCACCATGAAATGGAGATTGTGAATAGAGGCTAACGTCATTGCGGTAAGCTCTTTAGCCTTAAATAGATGATGAATATAAGCCCGTGTGTAGTTTTGGCAAGTGTAGCAGGTGCACCCCTCTTCGATAGGGATAAAGGCTCCTTGGTGCTTCCCACTCGTGATTTTAAGGTTCCCTTCCTTTTGGGTGAGAAGAGTTCCATGACGCGCAGCCTTAGTGGGATAGGAGCTATCAAAGGTATCGATTCCAAGGGGAACACACTGCTCAAGGGAGCTTAAATCAGCAATCCCAAGAAGGTGGTTAGGAGCCTCAACAGGAAGTTTTGGAAGGAGATTAGAGAGCATTGTGACCATTTCTTCTTTTGTTTTCCCCATGCTTCCCCCAATGGCAAACCCATCAAAGGGGAGATTTGTAAGAAACTCGCAGCTCTTCTCTCGGAGGGTATCATCAACTCCTCCGTGGATTACCCCATACATCGCTTGGTTATTAGGACACTTTAAATGGGCTTCAAGAGAGCGTTTTTCCCATGCGTGAGTTCGGTCTAAAGAGCGCTTTAAAGCATCAGCGCCGATATGATAAGGGGGGAGTTCATCAAAGGGGATGATGATATCAGCTCCCATCGCCTTTTGAGCTGCAATCGAAGATTCAGGGGTGAGTTTGATGAGCTGTCCGTCTCTGTAAGAGCGGAAATGGACCCCATCATCGGTGATTTTTAAGACTGATCCTCCATGTTTTTTCATCCCTTTACTTTTAAGCTCATCTGCAACCCCTCCGTAGGCTAAGCTAAAAACTTGAAACCCTCCCGAATCGGTGATGATCGGCATATTGCGATTGATAAAGCGGTGAATTCCTCCCCCTTTTTCAATCACTTCAGGACCAGGTTGAAGGAGGAGGTGGTAGGTGTTGCAAAACATCAATTGTAACCCAATCGAACTGACCATTTCATTATCGAGAGCTTTTAAGGTTCCATTAGTTCCCACCGCAACAAAATTAGGGGTATCGATGATTCCATGAGGGGTATGGATTCTTCCAACACGTGCACGTGATTTTGTCGATTGGTGCACAATTTCGAACTTAAATGGGGTCATGTTGCACCTGTTTTTTTACAAAGAGGGTAAAAGGGGCGATTCCAAAAATGACGAGGACTTTTACCGTGTAACTCATCACGATGATATCCCTCATGTTGTGGATCGTCCCATAAAGAGCCCCATAACTAAACAAAGCGGTATCAAAAAATTGAGTGGTAAGGGAAGCGAGGGCGAAGGGGAGGAAAAAAGAGGTTTTTGGAAACCTATTTTTAATGAATCCGAAGAGTTTAATGTCGAGTTTTTGTGCAAGGAAGGCAGAGATAAAGGAGGTGATCATGATGCGAGGCGCACTTCCTAATATTGCTGTAAAAGCAGGGCTCATGGTGTCATCTTTTGAAGGAAGATAGCGAAGGTGAAATTGTGACATGACCATCACGAGAAATAAAAGGAAAAAGGTGATATTAAGTGCTTTGTTTGCCACCTTTTTTCCAAAGTGGAGCTGAATTAAATTCATCGCAAAGATCGATCCAACGGTGTAGACATCGCTACACGTCACATTTAGGCCAAAAAGGGTGGTCTGTTTCATGACAAAGAGGTTCGCTAAAATCACTTGAACTGCAAGACATGCTGCAAGAGCCTCTTTTCCAAAACGGCGGGCAATAAATACAAAGCCGACTAGAGCGATGATGTGGATGATAAATGTGAGTTCGTTCATTGCTTAAGGGAAATCCCTTCAGGGACATGCAATGTGGTTGTTGGAAAAGCGCACTCAGCACCGTGTTTCTTAACGATTTCAAGGGCTTTAAAAAAGATTTCTTGTTGAATAAGGGTATACTCAGCAGACTTTGTTGCTTTAGTGAAGCAGTAGATTAAAACATTGAGCGATGAAGGGCCAAATTCATCAAAACGGACCATCAAAGGTTTTTCAGTATCAATGGTGTCGTGGTTTTTAATCATCTCTTCAATCTCTGCATTAATCTCCGCTAGTTTACTTGCATCCTCATAGCGGACCCCAAAGTGCGTTCTAATTCTCCTGTGGGTCATTCGAGAAACATTGATGACTGAAATTGTTGAAAAAACTCCGTTTGGAACGTAGATGGGGCGCCTTTCAAGCATCCGGATTCTTGTGAGTCTCCACCCAATATTTTCTACATATCCTTCGATCTCACGATCTGGCGATCTGATCCAGTCGCCGACAGAAAAGGGGCGGTCTAAATAGATCATGAGGCCACCAAAAAAGTTTGATAAAAGATCTTTTGCAGCCAAACCGACAATCAAACCTCCCGCGCCACCAAATGCAAGGACAGCTGAAATATTGACATTGCGACTTTGAAGGAAAGCGAGAATAGCGATTAAAAAAGCTGCGATGCGAGAGATCTGGCAAACAGCTCTAACAGTTGTCTTATCAAACCGTTTTTTACTAGCCCGTTTCTCTCGACAAAGCTCAACTTCCATATTCTTAATGAATCTTAAGCTCAGCCACAACATGATAATGATGTAGGAAAAGTTTCTAAAGGGCTTTAAAAGCTCAACAATGTGTTCTTTTTCAAAATGGAAGGCAAAAAGTTGAACAGAAAACGTGAGTCCTAAAATCCAAATCATCACCTTAAGAGGGCGAATGAGAGCCTTCATTAAAGATGAGTCCCAGGTTAAATGGGTCTTTTCAATGCGGGGGAAAACCCGTTTGTAGAAACGACTTACAAATAGATGAAGGATGGCCGTAAGACCTAAAACAATCAAAATGGGGATGAGCCACCCCCGATGAAAGAATAGATCGGTAATCTCGGTTCCTTGTGTGTCCATAATTCTCTATTTTAGTAGGGCTTCAAGCTCACCGTTGTCGTGGAGTTTTGAGACAATATCGCATCCCCCAATAAACTTTCCACGAACGTACAGCTGAGGCAATGTGGGCCAGTTCGAATACTCTTTAATTCCCTGACGGAGCTCTTCATCTTCTAAGACATTGCGAGATTCAAAATCAACACCAAGCTCACTTAGAATGGAAACGACTTGTCCTGAAAATCCACAAAGGGGCATTAACTTAGATCCCTTCATAAACAAAATGATGGGATGTGTTTCGATGTCTTTTTTAATTTTCTCTTGAATTAAGCTCACTGTTTTTCCTTTTCCCATTCTTCAGGGGTATATGTTTCTAGTTTCATCGCGTGGAGAGAGGTTTCAAACAAATCAGATAACGCTCCCATGACGAGTCGATGTTGCTCGATGAGACTTTTTCCCACAAATTGAGGAGCAACCACAACCGCATTGAAGTGGAGGCCATCCCCTTGAGGATTTTTGATTTCAATAAGGGCTCCTTCGAGCACTTTTAGAATCGCATCTTTAATTTTAGACATCTCTATCATATAGGGAGAGAATATACTTCAAAATTGCCTTTGATGCAAGCCCTATTTAGGTTCTTTCCTTGCGAAATATTTCAACAAACATTTTAATGAACATTAAAATCATTTTGTGTGTAAGGAGTTAAATGGTTAAGAGGATTGCTGTAACAGGTGGCGGTGGACAGATCGCTTATAGTCTTTTGTTTAGGATTGCAAGTGGAGAACTTTTTGGTAAAGACGAGCCTATCGCTCTTCATATTTTAGAGGTTCCAGCAGGTGTGGAAAGCTTAAAAGGGGTTGTGATGGAGCTGGAAGATTGTGGCTTCCCCCACCTTAAAGAGGTCAAGATAGGAAGTGATCCTCGTGAAATTTTTGCTGAGGCCAATCTTGCAATTTTGGTTGGAGCAAAGCCCCGCGGACCTGGAATGGAAAGAAAAGACCTTCTCAATGAAAATGGAAAGATTTTTGTTGAGCAGGGGAAGGCTCTTAATGAAGTTGCTGCAAAAGATGCCTTAGTCTTTGTCGTTGGGAATCCTTGTAATACTAACTGTTTGATCACTATGCATAATGCTCCCAATATCCCTCGCACGCAATTTCATGCGATGACCCGTTTGGATCAAAATCGGGCGCAGTATCAACTGGCAAAAAAGGGAGGGGTCAATATTGATGATGTTGAAAACATTATCATTTGGGGAAACCACTCTGCAACGCAAGTTCCTGATTTTGTGAATGCAAGAATTCAGGGGAAAAAGGTGACCGATGTCATTACCGATCGCTCTTTTTTGGAAAAAGAATTTTTAGAGACGGTCCAAAAACGGGGGGCAGCGGTGATTGCAGCTCGAGGAAAATCTTCAGCAGCGTCGGCAGCAAATGCCATTTTAGATGGAGTCCACGCTCTTTTTAATGAAGGGTCAGCTTTTTCGTCGTGCGTTTGCTCTGATGGAAACCCTTATGGGGTTCAAGAGGGACTTATTTTTTCTTTTCCTTGTCAGATGACAAGTCCAGGGAAGATGAAAATCGTTGAAAATTTTGAGTGGGACTCTTTTCTTAAAGAAAAGATTGCGTTAACTGAGAAGGAACTGTTAGAAGAAAGGGATGCTGTTCGGCATCTTTTAAGTTAAGGGAATTGCGATATGGATGATGTTCTTTTTCAAATTACAAAGGATCAACTTGAGACGGGAATGAGAGGGTATCCCGTTGGATATTGTACAACATCGTTTGTTGATCCGATTAAAGGACTTTTTTATCGAGGAAGACCTATTTCAGAACTTTATAAATGGGAGCCAGAAAGGGTTCTCTTCCTCCTCCTTCATGGGAAAGAGGGAAGTTCTTCTGATATTGCCACCTTTGGTGGAGAGCTCAAAAAAAGGGCCCATTGCTCGAGCGCTGTGATCAAACATATCGAAAGTCTTCCGAGACAAGGACATCCCATGAAACTTTTTAATGCTGCCCTCCTTGTTTTGGGGGCGCTTGAGGGGGCTGAAGACTACAAAGAAGACTGTTTAAACCTGATCGCGAAGCTTCCTCACCTAGTTGCTGCTGTAATTAACTACCATGCAGGTTGGGGAGACACTCCCGCGCCGAGAGATGACCTTAGCTATATGGAAAACTTTGCCCATATGCTCAATGTTCCAGATAAAAATCAGCACCTAGCAGAAGTGCTCCGCCTTTTTAATATCCTCCATTATGACCATGGAGGGGGGAATCTCTCTTGCTTTGTCGGGAAGGCGATCGCCTCCGGTCTCGAAGATATGTTTGGTGCAATTTGTGGTGCGATGTGTGGGCTTGCAGGGCCTCGCCATGGAAAAGCCAATCAAGATTGCCTCACTTTTGTACGGAGCGTTTTAGATGAAGTGGGGGAAAGGGCAACTCCTGCCGATATAGAAAAGCTCGTTCGAAATCGGTTGGAGAATAAAGAGCTAGTCTTTGGATTTGGCCACGCAGTGCTTCGAGCTGAAGATGCGCGCGCCACGATTTTTTACAATTACGCACAGGACCATTTTCCCGATCACCCCTTGGTGAAAATCGCTCTCCTCCTTCGGACAGAAGGACCAAAAGTATTAAAAGAAAACCCTAAAATTTCAGATCCCTATCCTAATGTCGATGCGGTGTCGGGAACGGTTTTAAGCGCTGGAGGGTTTCCTTATCCGGAATACTACACTGTTATATTTGGTCTTTCCCGCGTTGTTGGGATTGCGATTCAAATCGTTTATGAGCGTCTTGAGGCTCGTGGTGGTAAAGGGACTCCGATTGTCCGCCCCCGCTACCTTTACAAAGGCCCTTGAACCACGAGCGGTACATACCGCTCGTGGTTCAAAACTTGGGAATTTCCCAAAGTCAGCGCTTGAGGTTTGATCCTATCGAAGCAGCCTCCTATCCAAGAGATAGGAGCGATGCAGATAGGGTTAAAGATCAAGATGGTGACACAGGGAAAAACCAAGTTTTGAATCATGAGCGGTATATCTTTCAAAAAGTAATTTTTGAATTAATTGTCTAGATTTTGATAAACTGAGCTCATGACATTTAGCGAAATCGAATTTATCTTTAACAGGGCTCTTAGCTTTTCGTTTTCGAAAAGAAAATTTCTCTTTATGTTTCCCGTCCTTGTGGTTTGTGGGCTCATGCTTGTTTTTTGTCGCGCCCTTGCAGTGAATGCAGGGCAGTGGATCGTCTTAAGCCTCACTTTTCTCCCCATTTTTTTATCTTCGGGACTCCTCTTTGCTGCTGGAGTTGTTCTTGCTCGCGTTTATCACCACGAAGTCAAGATGATCCCCCTTAGTTTTAAGAAAATTTTAGCCCAGTCGTGGGAGCTTTTGATCGGGGTTTCTTATTTAACCCTACCCTTACTCCTAGCTTATTTATTTTTATGGATGATCATGGGGATTTTCTATCTTCTAAAGGAGATTCCAGCTCTTGGAGATGTTTTGGGGGTGGTCCTCTCTTTTGGCCCTTTTTTACTTGTCCTCGGCTCTCTTCTCCTCTCTTTTTTTAATCTCTTCCTCCTCTTTTTTGCAACGCCCCACATTGCCCTTAACTCTCGATTGAAGCTAAAACTTGCTGAAGATGTCTACTATCGCTTTAAGGAAAATCTTTTTTCAAATTTAGCCCTCCTTTCTCTGGGGCTTCTCCCCCTTCTTTTAGGGGTGGGGATTTTGTCTCTTGCCGCGTTTTTGACAGGGGCCAATTTTTTTATGCAAGCTGAAACCCTTGCGATTGCTCTCCAATGGTTTTTCGTCATGATTCCATTCTGCGCTCTTCTCACTCCAGGCATTCTTTTCTTTTTTAATTTTGCGGTGGAGAGTTATGCTTTTATGCAGAAGAAAACGCATAAGAAAGCGATATGAAGAAAAAAATTGCTGTTGTAGGGGCTGGTTTTTCGGGACTTGCCCTGTGCTACTATCTTCTCCAGTATGGAGGAGGTGTCACTCTCTTTGATGGAAAAGGAATTGGAGGGGGCGCTTCTGGAATTGCCTCGGGCCTTCTTCATCCCTATCCTGGTGAAAACTGCCTTCTTTCCTGGAAAGGAGAAGAGGGGATGGAGAAAACCAAAAAACTTCTAAAGCTCGTCGGTCCCCACGTTTACAAAGAAACAGGGATTTTACGCCTTGCAACCAGTGAGAAGCAGGAGAAAGTTTTTAAGGAAAGGGCCAGAGAAAGAGAGGATATCGAGTGGTGGGAGGAAGAAAAGTGTCGTCAATTTGTTCCTGGAAGCCATTTTCTTCCGGGGATTTTCATCCGATCGGGGATCACTGTCCACGCAAGTCTTTACTTAAAGGGACTTTGGAAGGTATGTGAAGAAAAAGGGGCCTCCTTTGTAAAAAAAGAGGTTTTCCTTCCCGAGCTCGATTCATTTGATTATGTGATTTTAGCAGTTGGAGGGGGAATTCGCTCCTTTGATGTAGGAAATGCTTTGGATCTTAAGTTTAACAAAGGGCAAATCCTTGTGTGTCAGCGCCCCCATTATTTGAAAGAAGAAAGTAGTGTGATTGGGAAGGGATATATCGCTTTGAGCGAATCAAAAGAGCGGTGTTATTTGGGTTCCACTTATGAAAGAGATTATGTGACCGAAAAGCCTTGCTTAGGGGTTGCAACCGATCGCATTCTTGATCAAATTGGGCAGTTTATGGCAGCAACAAATCCGTTCAAAGTTCTTGGATGTTTTTCTGAAATGCGTGTTGCAAATGGAAAGACATACCATCCAATTGCAAAAAAGGTGAGTGACAAAGTATTTGTCTTGACGGGGATGGGATCGCGTGGCCTTCTCTACCATAGCTATTTAGGAGAAAAACTTGCTCAAGAGGTCCTTTTATGAAGCTCCTTTTTCTCGGGTCTGGAGGATCGATGGGGGTCCCAATCATTGGGTGTCAATGCCCCGTTTGCACCTCATCAAATCCTAAAAATCAAAGATACCGCCCCTCAGTTCTTATTACAGAAGGGAAAAGGAGATATCTCATCGATATTGGCCCTGATTTTCGAACGCAAGCTCTAAGGTATGGGATCGACACCCTTGATGGCCTTTTACTTACCCATACCCACTACGATCATATTGCAGGTCTTGATGAGGTGAGGATCTACTATTTTCGGCAGAAAAAAGGGGTTCCCTGCCTTCTTTCTAAAGAGTCGTATGAAGAGCTCAAGATACGGTATCATTATTTTCTTCCAGGAGATGAAACCCACGATCCAAAGCTCCATTTTTCTCTTTTAAAAGAGGAGATGGGAGACACAGTTTTTGAAGGGTTAAAACTCTCTTATTTTTCTTATGTCCAAGTGGGAATGAAGGTAAACGCTTTCCGTTTTAATCAGACCGCTTATGTCACCGATATCATGGAATACGACGAAAAGGTTTTTGACTCCCTTCAAGATTTAGATACACTAATCTTAAGTGGAAGGAGGTGGGAAAAGTCTATTGCCCATCTGAGCATTGATGAAGGAATTGCTTTTTCAAAAAAAATAGGTGCAAAAAAGACCTATTTCACTCATATTTCTCATGAAATTGAACACGAAGAAACCTCGCATAGACTCCCTGAAGGGTTTTTTCTAGCCTATGATGGATTAGAATTAGAGATATGAAGGAAGAAAAAAAACTCTACGAAGAGATTAAATATGACATTAGCGATCTAAAAACCGCTCTTGTTGCTGGAGGATATCATCGCGCAAGCGACCTTCCCCTGTGCAATGAACACCTTGAAGAGTTAGAGTCGCTTGCAAATACCTACGGATTTCAAGTGGTAGGAAAAGAGCCATGCTCGATTCGAACCATTGATGCCGCCCTTTTCTTTGGAAAAGGGAAGGTGGAAGAGCTCCGCATTAAAGGAGAGGAACTGAAGGCTGATGTGATCATTTTTGATGATGAAATTTCACCCAATCAGCAACGGAACCTTGAAAAAATTTTTAAAAAACCGGTCATTGATCGAACAGAGCTAATCCTTGAAATTTTTTCTCAAAGGGCGCAGACAAAAGAGGCCCTTCTTCAAGTAGAGCTTGCTAAATGCCAGTACCAACTTCCCCGCCTTAAAAGACTTTGGACCCACCTTTCCCGCCAGTCAGCAGGGGGAAAGGGATTCCTTAAGGGGGAAGGGGAAAAGCAAATTGAGATCGATCGCCGCCTTGTTCAGAAACGGATTACCCAACTTAAAAAAGGGATTGAAGAGGTGCGCCATCATCGAGACATTCAAAGGCGCGCTCGAAAACGTTCTGGCATTCCCACCTTTTCGATTATTGGCTATACCAACGTAGGGAAATCAACCCTTCTCCATGCCTTGACTGAAGCAGATGTCCTTGTAGAGGATAAGCTTTTTGCAACCCTTGACACTACAACGCGAAAATTTACCCTTCCGAACCATCAGGAGATTCTTTTGATCGATACGGTTGGATTCATTCGAAAGATCCCCCATACCCTTGTAGCCGCCTTTAAAAGCACCCTTGAAGAGGCAGTTTTTGCCGATATTCTCCTTCATCTGATCGATGTTAATCACCCCCTTGCCGAAGAACATGCTGAATCAACTTATGAAGTGTTAAAAGAACTCAGCTCAGAAAAAAAGCCGATCGTCACAGTTCTGAATAAAGTGGATGCTTTGGAAGATAAATCGCTCATTGCCCGTTATAAGCTTAAATATCCTCGCGTTGTTGCCATCTCTGCACTCGAGGAAAAAGGGTTTGATGAACTCCTTAAAACAATGATGGATGTGATCAAAGATCTTCGGAAAACTGTTTATCTTCGCATTCCACAAAAGAAGTACTCTCTTGTCAGTGAACTCATGAAAGAGGGGCATATTTTACACCAAGATTATGAGGGGAACGATGTATTGGTTGAAGTGGAAATCCCTATGCATCTTGAACATAAAGTGAAGGAGTACCTCGAAGATGACCGTGCTTGCTCAAATTCCTAGAGAAGAGCGTCCTCGTGAACGCCTCCTTTACTACGGAGGAGATGCCCTGTCTTTGACCGAACTTCTTGCAATCTGTCTTGGAAGTGGCCGAAGAGGGGTTTCAGTCGTGCGCCTTGCAGAAGAACTTCTCTCCCGGTTCGGTTCTTTGGAAAACCTTTTTGAAGCCTCTATTCAAGCGCTTACTGAAGTGAAAGGGATCGGCACGGCAAAAGCGATTCAACTAAAAGCAACCTTTGCCCTCGCTAAAAGGGTGGCATCGGTTCCCTTTCGCCCAAAGTACCCCATCTACTCCTTAGAGGATCTTTTCGCCTTTGTTGCTCCTAAGCTTCAACGTAAAAAACAAGAATGCGTAATGGTCTTAATGCAGGATGCTAGGGGGAATATCTTTCACGATGAAATCCTTGGCATTGGCACTCTGACCGAGGTGATTATCCACCCTCGCGACGTCTTTCACCTTGCCCTTCACCATCGAGCGGCGAGCATTATCTTAGCCCATAACCATCCGAGTGGCGATCCCACTCCATCCAAAGCCGATATCTCCCTGACAAAGCTCCTTGTCTCCTCCGGACGCCTCCTTGGCATCCCCCTCAATGACCACCTGATCATCGGTGGATCGACCTATATCTCCTTCTATCAGCAGGGAATAATAGGGAAATAGCAGCGTTTTTCAATGAATCCAAACCTTTTACATACAATCCTTTATGTTCTTAATCTTAAAACCATGCAGTAGCATTGCACGGTTTAGGGTCAAACCATGCATTGACAATGCACGGTTTTAATGATACCATAGAGAAATGAAGAGAGAAGTCCTCAAACAAGTCATTGCAGACCAGCGGGAGTACAAGTCTCCGAAGAACTTTTTTCAACGGACACTTACGGATAATATTCTCCGTTTTGTGGATGATCCAAGCATTATGATCATTAGTGGAATCAGAAGGTCTGGCAAGTCAACAATTCAGCGGCTACTACAACAAAAACTCGCAAAATCAGATTATTATTTCAATTTTGATGATGAGCGGCTAGTGCAGTTCAAAGTTAAAGATTTTCAAGTATTGCTCGAGGTTTTAATAGAGCTTTTTGGTCAGCAATCGGTCTTTTATTTTGACGAGATTCAAAATATCGAAGGATGGGAACGGTTTGTAAGAAGACTTTATGAACAAGGGATGAAGATTTATATTACTGGGTCTAATGCAAAACTTTTGAGTAAGGAGCTAGGGACCCATTTAACAGGGAGATATGTTCAGCTAGAAATGTATCCTCTTTCTTTTAGAGAGATTATTCAGCATAAATTTCCCGATGCACTTTCTAAAAAGATGCTATCGACGAGTGACATCGGAATGATAAAGCATCATTTTGGCTTTGTTGCGTAAATAGCCACGGATACGGTTTTTCTTGAGCTTGGGAAGCTAATTCTGTAAATTTTTTGTTTTGCACAACTAAAAATTGCAGAGGTAGCGATGACTAAGC
>JAGROK010000165.1 GCA_020440285.1 Chlamydiia bacterium
ATCTTGGCGAGTCCTCACAATATTACTTCCAGCTGCTTGAGTATTTGGTTGGAAGATATCGGTTCGGCTAACATCGTAGTCTGCCCAAACCGTAGCAAGCGCTCCATTTGCAAAAATGCTCCAGTGCTCAGCGATGTACCAGTTAGTGTTGAGTCCTGTGCGGATTCCAACTCCCCAAAAATCATGATCTTGGCTCACCCTGGCGGTTCCTGGAACGTTTGAAGGGGAGTTATCAACCCTTACATTATTTCCATTATAACGGTTGACCCAGTCTTGGCTTTGCCAAGTCCATTTAAGACCCGCAAAGGGGCGAAGGGTTAAGAAGCGACTTAAATAATAGCTTCGTCCGAGCTCTAAGTCTAAAACATGGAAGTGAAAGTCCCAACGAGTTCTTGCTTCAGTAATATCTCCGATCCGACTTGCTCCTCCATCGGGAGAGCCAGCCCAAGGCTTAGGAATAATATTTCCGTCGCTATTTCGCATACGGCTGTGGTTCCCATTGCTTTGCAGCCACGTATATTGCACATAAGTGTCCCAACCATCATAGGGAAGATTGATTCCTAGCCCAACCTTGAAGCCAGGATCCCATCCGAAATCGGGTGTCCGCGTGCTTCCTCGACTTGTAATCGTTGATCCCGTGCCGATTAACACATTTGACATCCCATATTCGAGGCCAGCTTGCGTCGCTTTCCAGTAAATAAAGTCAGCTGTGAGAAAAGCGTTAGCGCCATGTGCAACGCGAGGGCCTGCAGCCGGAGTGACCTCCCTTGGCATCCCTCTTGTGAAGGTGCCTTGTTCTAAAGCTGTTGGGGCACCTGTGGGTTCCCCGTAAAGGGTTGCAAATAGGGAGACGGTTAAGGCTCCAATCCAGTGTTTTATTTTCATGTTTTCTCCCTACTGTTAAAAGTCAAAGCGGAATTTAAGGGTTAGGCCATGGAGGGAGAGATCTCCTCCTTCACGGTCTATGAGGTAAATCATTGCGCCATAGTTGATCCAAACCTGCTGTTCATAGGCGGCAGAAACAGCAAGGTGGAAGTCATTGTTGTAAAACCACCACTCTCCCATGATTCCCAGTTGAAACTCAGTGACGCCGTGAAGTTGGTAAGGGCTACTTTTTGTACGGACAGTTGTTGTTTGTATGGACTGATCAGAGGGTTGAAAACGATCTCTTCGATCAACAGAGTAGTCATTCCACATCGCAGACAAGGCAGTATTGATAAAAATGCTCCAGTCATTTGTGAAATACCATTGGGTATCGAGTCCCGTTCGCACTCCAACACCCCAAACGAAATGATCTTGCACCATTCTGACGCCCCCTCCAGTAGTGGTGGCAGATCCGTTAACACTCACGCTATCGGCGTTATAAGTTGCTGACCAATTTTGATCTTGCCATGTCCACTTTAACCCTCCAAAAGGTCTTAAAGTCAAATACTGGCTCACGTAGAAGTTGCGCCCAAGTTCTAAGTCGATGGTGTTGAAATGAAGATCCCAGCTAGAGCGAGCACTTGTAATACTAGTAAGCTCTGTTGTGTTGCGCGTGAGGGATCCAATCAAAAGAGATTGGGCAATGTTTCCATTAATATCTCTAACACGATCGGTGTTATGGTGACTGTAGAGCCAGGTGTACTCCATCATAAAATCCCAATTGTCCCATGGAAGGGCAACGCCAAAACCAAACTTAAAGCCAGGGTCCCATCCAAAATCAGGAAAATGTTGCTCTCCACGACTTGTAAGGGCATTTCCAACGTTTGATAAAATCCCTGAAGTAGCATAAGCAAGACCATCTTGGCGTGCTTTCCACCACAGGAAGTCTGCAGAAAGGGTTAAATTGACTCCATCAGCAACACGTGGCCCTGCTGCTGGGGTGACATTCCTGACTGCCCCACGAACAAAGGTTGATTGCTCTTCAAGCTTGGGCTGACGGCTTTGTTCCATTTTATCTTGACCATTCATGTGGCCGAAAAGAGGGACACTTAGCAGAAGGGTTGTCGCTGCGGAAAATAGTTTTGTGCGCATCGTTTACTCCGAAGGTTGTCATCAATTTTCTTTAAGTCTACATAAAGACAAAAAAAAAGGCACCAAAAATTGGTGCCTTTTTCCATTTCGTTTCTAGTCTAAGATTAGAAATCGAAGCGGAACTTCAAGTTTAGACCATGCAGAGCAAGGTCATGCTCAACTTGTTGTTCTTCGATAACAACAAACTGTCCCCAGTTTATCCAAACTTGCTGTTCCCAACCAGCTTGAATAGCGAAGTGGTAGTTATCATCATAGAACCAAGTTTCCCATCGGAGACCAAGTTCCATCTCACCAACATACTTAACGGTGTAAAAGCTGTCATTACCAATGTTAACAACAAGCTTGGTGTTACCTGTAGTAGGATCGTCAAGATGATCTCTTCGCTCTAGCTCGTGGTAGTTACTCCACATAGAAGTCCAGGCAAAGTTTCCGAAGATGCTCCAATTCTTAGCCATGTAGTAGGCAAGGTTGAATCCACCACGAACACCAATCCCCCAAACATCAGTATCCATGCTCATCCTGTAAGGACCAACGGTGTTAATATTAGCCGCACCATTAACGTCAATTTGGAACGTCTCAGTCGCAGCTGCAGTGTAGCTAGACTTAAAATGTTGGTCTTGCCATGTTCCTTTAAGGCCAATGAAGGGTCTCATTGTCAGGAATTGACTGAGGTAGAAGTTTCTTCCAAGCTCAAGATCAATCACGTTAAAGTGAAGGTCCCAACTTCCTCTTGCACTAATAGCTCGTATCAGCGTTGGGTTGTTACCTTGCTGACCAATTCCCGCAAAGTTTGCTACAGCACCATTGGCATTAGCGATAGAATTGCTATTGCTTGCATGTAGCCAAGTATATTGGGTATAAAGATCCCAACCATCGTGGCTAAGATTTAGACCAAGACCTACCTTAAAGCCTGGCGCCCAATCTTCACCGACACTTCGGTTTTTCCCTTTTGGAGCCCCAAGGAATGGGTTAGCTGCTGGTGACAGAGCTTGTCCAGCTGCTAAGCCATCAGCTGCATAGCGAAGGCCATCTTGGGTTGCTTTCCACCAAATGAAGTTTGCAGTGATGAAAACATCAGCACCGTGAGCGACTCGAGGTCCTGCATTTGGAGTAATTTCTCTAAAGGTCCCACGTTGGTAGGTTCCTTGTCCTGATTGCATACTGCTTGAATCTGTGCTAGATCCATAGTTGCTGCTTCCATTGCTTCCACCTTGGTAGTTGCTATGGGCAAAAGCAGAACTAAACGCAGTTACACACATTGCCCCTAATAGAGGCCAGAGTTTCCTGAGTTTCATTTCCATTCTGAATTTTCTCCCTGTTACAGAAATGATAAAATATCAATCGTTCATGTTCTTTCCCTTTTAACTCACTTAGGAACAATTGTGCAAGTTTTTTTTTCCCTCGCACGACTTTTTCTTGTTCTCAAGCTATCCTAAAAGGGGTTTTCTAATAGCTAATTAGCATGAAACTCTAGATGAGATTTGTTTTGCAAGAAAAAAAACACAAAAGAGCAAAATAGATTTTCTGCAGCAACATCTTGATCTAGAAATCAAACCGTAACTTTATCGTCATCCCTTGCAAAATTAAGTCACCATGATCCGATTGCGTGAAGTGTGTTTTAAGGAGGTGATTATGATTAAGCCAGAGCTGTTCTTCCCATCCCCCTTGAATCATGAAGTGGTAGCGATTATCTGAAAACCACCACTCACCCCTAAGGCCCATTCCAAACTCTATTACCCCTTTAATTGTGTGAAACGAATCCTCTGAATTAAAGACCACAATTGTGGTATTGGGTTGAGGGGTTCCTCCGTTACGTGTATCAGTTCTTGTATCTTGTCTGTCAATTTCAAACTGACTCCAGAGAGCTGAAAGGGCAACGTTAGCATAAAAGCTCCATGAAGTATCGATATGCCATGAAGTATTAAGGCCAGAGCGCAGGCCAATTCCCCAGTAGTCTTGATCATTTTTCATTGAAACTGTGGAATCAACATTTGTTGTTTCTAAAAGGTATCGGACACGATAGTCTTGATTCACCCATCCCCATTTAAGACTAGCAAAGGGACGCAAGGCTAGAAAACGACTAATAAAGTAATTGCGGCCTAGGCTTAAATCTATGGCATAAAAATGAATATCCCACTTCCCCCTTGCTTGGGTAATGGAGGAATTGTTTTCGAGTAAAGAGAGAATGCTGGAAATATTCCAAGGAGGAAGCATTCCATTTCCTCTGATATTTGTTGCGTTGATAGCGCTTGATTGATACCACGTATACTCGGCATAAACATCCCAGTCATCGTGGGGAAGGTTCAGCCCAATTCCCCCTTTAAACCCTGGACTCCATCTCCAATCAGGATATTTTGCACTCCCTTTACCTACGCTATTTATTTGATCTCCCTGCCCTGTGATAACGTAAGCAAGTCCATCCATGCGGGCTGTCCAGTAGATAAAATCACCTGTGATAAAAGCATCAATCCCATGTTCTACGCGAGGGCCAGCTCCTGGAGCAGCAGGGTGGGTGGGAATCGAACTTCCAACCGCTTTGATGGGTCTTTCTTGACCTGTGGTTGCAAAAACTGTTGCGGAAATAGTGAGGAGAAGCATTAACGCTTTCATAAGATATCCTTGGATATGTTATAGCTAAGTTGGTTTAAATTTTTTCCTCAGCTTAGTAAGCACTAAAAATAAAATCAAGCTATAGATGAATTAGTTTAAAATAGTAATAATTGGACAGAAGATTTTCATTGAAAATGAAGCGCGAAAGAGCGAAGCTGGCTTCGTGTAAGGTAAGCAAGATCGAGCGTAAAATTTTCGGTGAAAAGATCTGGATGAATTGTTACTATTTTAAACTACTTTAGCTATATACCGCTCGCGGGTCAAAACTTGGGAAAAACCAACTTTTGAAGTTGTTTGGATATATACTGCTAGCCCTGATTAGCTTTGTGGGATAAGTGCTTTCATCGAATAGATGAGTTTGTCAAGAAGCTCTATCCAGCTGTAGGAGTGCTTTGTAAATTGTTTAAGAATAAAGAACCAGGCAGTCCATAGAAGGGCCAGTCCGAGGAGCGATTTGATAGACATTCCTAAGAAGGCGATTTGAACCTGCGGAGCTAGCCGGTTTGCAATTCCTAAAAACATCTCTGCCATTAAAATGGCAACTAGAGCGGGTGCTGCCATTTGAATGGCAATGGTGACAATCTCATTGATGACATCGAAGCTCATTTTCCAGAAAGTGCTTTTAACACTAAAGAACACAGGGTTGATGAGTTCTGTTGGGGGAATGAGAGCATACGATCTGAGAAGGGAGTCAAAGAATAGCAAAGGGCCATTAATTTGGAAGAAAATGACGATCAAGATGTAGTTGTAAAGGATTCCAATTGGGGAGGTTTGTGTTTGCATCAAAGGGTCTTGCGATTGCATAATCGAAGCCCCTCTTAAGTAATCGATAATGGTACCACTCGTTTGTACAATATAGAAGGGGACAGTGATAAAAAAGCCAATAATTAAGCCGATGAGGATTTCTTTTAAGGAATAAAGGACAAAAGACATGTCGAATGAAAGGGGGGCTTTAACATGTGTGGCAATAAAGGGAAGAAAAATTGCAGCGATGAAAACAGCAAGACCTAATCGGGCAATTCCTGGAGCTAGTTTTGCTCCAAAAAATGGAGCTAACACAAGGATTGGGCCAATACGCATAATGATCAAGAGGAAAAGGGAGATGACTCCCATGATCGAGATATTTGGAAGATTGGAGAGGAGGTTGGCATAATTCATGCTCACATGTTCCACTTAGGGAAGTTTTGGAAAATCGTAGTTGCAAACTGCATGATCTGACCACTTAAAAATCCCCCCATAAAAATGAGAGTCATAATAACGGCAACAAGCTTTACCGTAAACGAGAGGGTTTGTTCTTGGATTTGAGTAGCAGCTTGAAAGATAGCCACGAAAAGTCCTAAGGTCATGCTAATTAGGATTGGAGGACCAGAAAGGATCAAAATAAGGAGGAGAGCTTGGTAAGAGAGTTGGTAGATTTCCGTTTCGTACAAAAAGAGCTCCTAGTTTTTATAGGTCTGTACCAGTCCTTGAATGATAACCGTCCATCCATCTGTCATGACGATGAGGAGAAGTTTGAGAGGAAGAGCAATTGTAAGGGGAGAGAGCATCATCATTCCCATAGCAAGGAGAATGTTTGAGGTGACAAGGTCGATGACAAAGAAGGGAAGGTAGATCAAAACCCCGATTTCAAAAGCCCCTTTAAGCTGCGAGGTGATATAAGCAGGGGCAAGGACGATAAAGTCATCCATTTTTAGGTTTTTTTGGAAGTTTTTGGGCATGCTCCGATATGCCAATTGGTAGAAATTGCGTTGGTGAGCAGTGGTCATGTTTCTCGATAGAAACTGTTTTAAAGGTTCCTTCGTTTTATCGACGATATTGAAAATATAGGCAGCAGAGTTTTGTGAAAAAAGGTTTTTTGGGGCATTTTGAGTGATGTAATCTTTTCCTGCATCATACATCGCAACGCATGTGGGGAACATGACATAAACGCTCATGATAAGGGCAATTCCAACCAAAGCTTGGTTGGGAGGGGCCTGTTGAACACCTAAAGCATTCCTAAGAAGGGAAAGGACGATAACGATTTTTAAAAAGGAGGTTAGAAGGATGATAATATAAGGGAGGAGGGCAAGAAGGGTGATCACAGCCATCATGGTGATGACGTTAGGCTCTCCGCCACTTCCCTCTTCACTTTCAGCTTGAACATCTTTGAGACTTGCCTGAGCCTCTCCTTGCTGAGCAATTCGAGCGATAGCGTCAGCAACCTCGTTTTCTTGTGCATAGGAAGCTCTCCCTGCAAAGCAAAGGAGGAAAAAAATAAGGAGAAGGAACTTTTTGTTTGTTGTCATTATCGTTTCATAAACGCCTCGAAGGCAGATTCGAGTGCGCGCCACTGGTTTTCTAAACTCGCGTTTATAATACCAGCTTCGGTCTCAATAATACAACCCCCAGGTGTTATATCTTCCCTTTCTTCAATGATAAATGTCTGCACATGCTCGAGCATTTTTTTAATTTCAGGCTTCTTTTTCTCGAGCTCTTCGCGATCTTGTTTAGAGACAATGACCTTAATGCGATGGTTTTGCGTTACAGGTTTTAAAGTTTGCCGGACGATGTCTACAATCGTTTCAGGCTTGAGTTCTAATTCTCGGCCAACGATCTTTTTTGCAGCTTTGAGCGCTAAGGGAAGGATTGTTTTTTGGAGCTCATGTTCCATCTGTTTAATCCTTTCCTGATAGTAGAGGATTTGTTTGTTGAACTCAGAAAGACCTTTATTATACCCCGCTTCTTCAGCTTGCGTTAATAATTTTTGGCACTCTTCCTTGTTGCTTTCTATGTAAACCTTGACATCTTCTTTTGCTTTTTTTAAGACATCGGCAGCCTTTAGGAGGGCGCTAAACTCCTCGGCTGGAATGATTTTTTCTTCTGAGCCTTGCTCAATTTCTCCAGAATATATCAATGAAAAGTATTTACTCATGATCCTTCTTTGATAGTGGGGATTAATTCTAGGATTTGTTTTGTTAATGCTTTGTGGGCCTCATCGTTATTAATATCGGTGAAAAACTTCCGAAGAATTTTTGTCCGTCCAGTGTCTAAACGGTGAGAGATATGCCAAAGCAAGGAGGGATGGCAGCCAAATAAGCCTTTCGCAAGACGGTTGAAACCACGATGGTGGAGAATTGCTTTGAGTTTTTCTCCATCCCCATTCCATCCATCTAGGTTGAGTCTTGCAAATGTAAAAGGTTCTTTTGTTTTTAAAAGGGACTTTAAATAGTCCCTTTCACCTTTCGAGAGAACTTGTTGAATTTTTTTAATTTGATGGGATTGAATCACATGCTTTAGTTCGAGGGCTAAATCGTGGAGTCCTAGGTAGTCGACAAGAGATTGCAGCTCTCTTTTTGTAAGATCTAATAAAACATTTAGCGGGTGGTCTGGCAAAAACTCGAAGGGAAGAAATTCTTTTTGATCGGAGATTAACCACTCATACATGGCAGAGATTAAATAATCCCTTCCAATCCCTTTTAGAGGGGGAGAGAGGTCAGAGATTTTAAAGTGTTTTTTCAACTTACTCGCTTGGGTCTGCGTTAAAGCTGAGAGGATGATGGACTTATCGTTTTCAGCAAAAGGCTCTAAAAAGGTAATGAGCCACGAGTAGTGGATTCGCTCCAGTCTATCGTCTAGTGTGTAGGGGTGAGCAAAGGGATCTTTTTTTGAAGGGTGAATAGCATGCATCTTTCCTTGCTCTTCCGTGGAAAGGTAGCGCCCAACTTCTTGAAGAAGGCCACTGGGGTTTCGTTCAAGGAGATTTCGAAAGACAACCCATGAAGAGGTGCTCATGTTTTACGTTCCTCCTTCTCCTGGGGGGCCAGAAGGGGGCTTTTTTCGAATGCTATTGATGAAGGGAATCGGGTTAAAGAGCTCTTTCAGCCCTCCTTGCTTTTTTAGTTGTGGGTAAAACTTCCAGCTGATCCATCCTAAGATAATGGCTAAAACAACCGCGACAAAGGTGATGAAGAAGAAGAGGAAACGGAAACGGCTGACAGAATTTTTACTCATCACAATATTCCAAACGCTGACATATTCTCCTGGTCTTCCACCTAGGGCTTCAGGCATTTGCTCTAAAGTGATGTCTGTAAAGCGGGAACGGTCAGAAACAACGGTGACATTGTTAATGTCAAGGCCGGTCACACTTCCCGAAATGAGTCGTTTGATTTTATTTTCTAAGTGGATATTCGGGTCGTCAATGACCCCTTGATGCTTGACGTAGACGGCTGCTGTGATCTCTCTTTTTTCCTCTTCCTGTCCAAGCCCTGTTTCTTGGGGAGGGAAAGAAATCTGGACATTTGCGTCGATCACCCCATCAATCATTAAGATCGTATTGGTTAATTGTTGGGCGAGACCTGCCTGGTACCGAATCGTCTCTTCCTTATCCGATGTCATGAGTCCCTGCTTGGCAAAAAGCTCAAGAAGAGTGGTCCCTTTTTCTTTGGGAAGGCCATTTTGGTTGAGATAGGCAATGGCTTCGATCGAGTATTTTTCAGGAACCATAATCGAGTACTTTGATGCCGATCCTTCTGCTCCAATTCCTGTTGAAGCGGCCATCTGTTTATTCGCTGGAATCCCCTTGCTTTCAAGAAGGACTAGAATAATATTAGCCTCTTTTTCGCTGATGTTGCTGACGACTTCACGGCTTGACTCACATCCAGAAAACGTCAGAAGAAATAAGCTCATTAATCCAAAAATTGCAATAGATCGTATTATTTTTCTCATGATACCACTTCAATAAGCACTACTTTTTTTTGTTTATAGCACGTTACTGAGTTTATACCAATCTTTTCGTGAGTTTCTATCAGTTAGTAGAGCCAGAGAAATAACTTCCGAGTTTACTCAGATAATGCCTTGGTACAGTGTAAGGAGCTGCGAGAGTTGCTGAAATATTTTCAAGCTTTCTTTCCCAAGATATTTGATTGCAACGCTCTTCTATCGGTTTTCTGAGTCTTTGAAAAGCTTCATCAATTTCTTGGTATGTTTGCCTCATTTGAGAGGCTTGTCCTATTTCTCTTTCGAAAAAGGGCTTTTGAACTAAAAGGTTTTGATTATGAATGACATTAAGTTGAGAGGTTATCGATTTTCTTAAGGCGTGAATGTCAACAAGAAGTTGGGCGAAACGGTTCCAATTTGGGCGATCTGCACTTTCCAAAGCTTTTCTTTTCCCTGCAGTAAAGTGGGACTGGTCATTTGCGGTAGAATAAATGACCCCTTCTTTAGAAAGAGAAGCTTCCAATTGTTGCCTCTTTTGAGGATCTGCGTGATTTTGGTTGCGCAAGGTGTTTTCTAAAGTAACTTGGTTGGATCGACGTCTATATTCTCCTCTAGAAGAAAGCCCTCGAACTTGATCCATGAAGTGACATACAAAGAGCTGAGAAGAGCTTAAATTCATGTTTGCAGAGGTGAGCTCCCAACTGACAAAGGAAAGAACCTCTGTGTCATTAACACCGCCAAGAATTTCGACCCCTTGGATCAGATGCTCTGCTTTTAAAAAGAGGTGCTCAATATCATTTTTTAGCCTCTTTATCTCTTGAACCTTTTCTCTTAATCGCTCAGCGGTGATCTCCCCTTCTAAGCACAAGCTTAAGATCCAATCAAGGTTTCCTTCCCCAATCGGATCTCGATTTAAAACCTCATTCACCCGTGCTTCAATTGCGTCAATATCACACTCTTCAAGAGATTCTTTGCGTGCATGAGCAACAGAGACATAATCATGGAGCTTTTCTTCAAACTCTTTAATTTTACCTTGCCACGTTAATAAAGTTTCTGAAAATTCCTTTGCATTTGCTAAAATTTCATTTAAAGATTCTGGCTGGTTAATATTGAGAGCAATCTCGAGCCCTTCGTAAAACCCTTGAGCTTCCTCTGCAAGTTGCTCTTTCATATTTTCTAGATTCTCATAAGTTTGTTGCACCTTTGAATAAACGGCTTCAATATCATTAACAAGTCGGCCGAAAAGTTCATAGGCCAGAAGTCTCGCAAGATGGCGGACCATTTGCAAGGGAAGGCGTCCATCTCCAGGAAGATCTTTACGAGAATGGATCGTGACTACTGTCCCCTGCAAAAAAGGGATGGAAAAGGTATAAGTTCCAAGGGCTCCTTCAAGAGCAGAAAGGGGCTTCATCAAAATGGGGGATGCTTTTTTCATTTTGATAAAGAGGGCGAGGGTGGTATGGGTAATCACAACAAGAAACGGTGTTCCGATAAGAAGGGATGAAACAGAGGCTTCTTCAAACTTCTTAATAATAGGAAGGGTTACCTTTTGAACCCTAGCATTTTGAGACTGCCCCTTTCTGCAGATAAAATCTCCCATGTAAACCCCTCCTATAAAGCACGCTCCAAAACGGACGGCTTTTCCAAAAAAAATTAGCTCGCTCATTGCATTTCTCCTAAGGTTAACGGAAGAGAGTGTAACAAGAATTTTATTTATTAAAAGTTTTTTTTAAATTGCTTGGATGGCGGTGATTGCAATGGTATAGACAATATCGTCGACAAGGGCGCCGCGAGAAAGATCATTGACCGGTTTTTTAAGCCCTTGCAACATAGGACCAATAGAGAGGACATCGGCACTTCTTTGAACCGCTTTGTATGTGGTATTGGCAGTGTTGAGATCGGGAAAAACGTAGACAGTTGCTTTTCCTGCGACGGGGCTATTAGGAGCCTTTTTTGCAGCAACATCTGGGCTAAAGGCTGCATCGTATTGAAGAGGGCCATCGATGATAAGATCTGGTCGTTTTTGTTTGACAAGCTCCGTTGCTTCTTTAACTTTTGCTACCTCTTTTCCAGTTCCAGAAGAGCCAGTAGAATAGCTAATCATGGCGATGCGAGGGGGGATTCCAAATTGCTTTGCCGAATCAGCGCACTGAATCGCAATTTCGGCAAGCTCTTCTTTGTTTGGATTTTGATTTACAGCACAATCTCCATAAACAAGAACTTGCTTAGGAAGACACATGAAGAAAATAGAGGAGACTTTTTTAACGTCAGGTTTTGTTTTAATGATGGTGAGTGCGGGGCGGATGGTGTGGGCCGTTGTATGGATAGCCCCTGCAACGAGACCATCCACCTTCCCTTCGGCAAGGAGCATGGTTCCAACCACAATATTTTCCATAAGGGCTTCTCGAGCATTTTTTTCGGTCAATCCTTTATGCTTCCTCAGCTCCATAAGAGGGGTAAGGTAATGTTCACGCAAAGG
>JAGROK010000166.1 GCA_020440285.1 Chlamydiia bacterium
AAATGTCTTCAAAATTAAAAGCTTTTTTAATTATACCGATCATGATTCAAAACTTGGTTTTTCCCTTCATTAGCATCTCGATCTTTAATCCTCTCTCCATCGCTCCTATCTTTTGGATAGGAGGCTGCTTCGATAGGGTTAAATCTCAAGCGCCAATTTTGGGAAACTCCCAAGTTTTGACTCGCGATCGGTATAGATAGGTTCAAAGAGGTAGAAGGGGACCTACAAACTGCTGGTAGATAAAAGATCCAATGGCTGCCCCAAGGAGTGGACCAATGATGGGAACCCAAGCATAATCCCAATCAGAATCTCCTTTTCCCTGAATAGGTAAAAGGGAGTGGGCAATTCGGGGTCCCAAATCACGAGCAGGGTTAACCGCATACCCTGTAGGTCCCCCTAAAGATAACCCAATGCTAAAGACGAGAAGGCCGACAGCAAAAGGTCCCACCCCACTTCCAATTCCATTATGGATATTAAAAATCCCAAGCACTCCGATTAAAAGAACAGCTGTTGCAATGACCTCGGTCATAAAGTTCCACGTTTTATGACGAATCGCTGGCTGGGTACAAAAAATCAGAAGCTTTTCCTTTTTGCTATCACTTTTCGCAAAGTGCATATAGTAAGAGGCCCAGACTAAAATCGCTCCGATAAAAGCACCTATCATCTGCGCAATCAGATAGGTTGGAACGAGGTTCCACGCCGTTTTCCCTGCAAGGGCCAGACCAAAGGTCACAGCAGGATTGATATGCCCCCCACTTGCCCAACCAATCGTATAAACTGCAATCGATACGGCAAATCCCCAACCTGTCCCAATCACAATCCATCCCCCTTTCTCTCCTTTTGAACGTTTAAGAAGGACATTCGCAACGCACCCATCTCCCAGTAAAACAAGGAGAAGGGTTCCGATCAACTCTCCCCAAAATATACTCATCATCATAACCAACCTCAAGTTTTTGTTGACATATACCACATTGAAATGAAGAGTACAAGTTAGAGGGGGGAGGGCATATGAAATACATTCTCTCGTTGGACCAAGGGACAACAAGTTCAAGAGCCTTAGTGGTTACCCAGCAAGGGACAATCATTGGGCGCGCTCAAAAAGAGTTTCAGCAAATCTTTCCTCAACCTGGTTGGGTTGAACATAACCCTATGGATATCTGGGCAACACAAGCCTCTGTTATGACAGAAGCCATGGTCCATGCTCGGATCACTATGAGGCAAATCGCTGCAATCGGAATCACAAATCAACGAGAAACCACTATCGTTTGGGATAAAAAAACCTCCACCCCGATCTACAACGCCATTGTCTGGCAAGATAGGCGGACAACCCCTTTATGCAAAAAATTGAAAAAAGAGGGGTATGAACCTTTATTCCAGAAAAAAACGGGTCTTCTTCTCGACCCCTACTTTTCTGGAACAAAAATCCGATGGATTTTAGATAACGTCCCCGAAGCAAAAGGAAAAGAGCTTGCATTTGGAACGGTCGATAGTTGGCTTGTTTGGCAAATGACTGAAGGAAAACAACATATTACCGATGCTACAAACGCCTCAAGAACCCTTCTCTATAACATTCACGAAGGAAAGTGGGATGAAGAACTTCTAAATATCTTAGATATCCCCAGGGAAATGCTCCCAGAGGTGAAAAGCTCCAGCGAGGTTTATGGAGAGTGCAGCGAAGGGGTGTGTTCCACAATTATCCCGATTGGAGGGATTGCAGGAGATCAACAAGCGGCACTTTTTGGCCAATCATGCTTTGAAAAAGGGATGGGAAAGGTAACCTATGGAACAGGTTGCTTTATTCTAATGAATACAGGAAAAGAGGCGGTCCTCTCAAAGAAAAACCTTTTAACAACCATTGCCTATCAAATCAAAGATGAAGTCTATTATGCATTAGAAGGGAGCGTTTTCATCGGGGGAGCTGTTGTCCAATGGCTTCGGGATTCTTTAGGGGTGATTAAAAATTCACAAGAGGTAGAGACCCTTGCCAAAAGTGTGTCCTCTTCAGAAGGGGTTGTTTTTGTTCCTGCCTTTACAGGTCTTGGAGCTCCCCATTGGGATCCCCATGCGCGGGGGATGATTCTTGGGCTTACCAGGGGAAGTACCGCAGCCCACATCTCTCGAGCCGCTCTCGAAGGAATCGCCTACCAAGTAACCGATATTTTAGAAGTCATCCAAAAAGATGCCCCTATCTCAGAGATCCGGGTCGATGGAGGAGCTGTTTCCGATGACCTTTTGATGCAACTTCAATCCAATCTTGCCAACCTCCCTTTAATCCGCCCAAGGTGGAAAGAACTCACCGCTTTAGGGGCCGCCTTCCTTGCAGGCCTCAGTGTCGGATACTGGAAAAACTTAGAAGAGATCACAACCCTATGGAAAGAAGAGAGTCGCTTCAACCCCCACCTGAGTGAAGAAGAGCGAACAAAAGAAAAAAAGAAGTGGGAGCATGCCATTCAATGCACCAAATTATGGGGAGAAATGGATGCCTAGTATGAAGCGGGAAGAGATGCTCCAAAGGATTCATGAAGAGTGGGACGTTCTCATCATTGGCGGAGGAGCAACAGGACTTGGCGCCGCTGTTGACGCCAGTTCTCGCGGTCTTAAAACACTCCTTGTTGAACAAGCCGACTTTTCTAAAGGGACTTCAAGCCGAAGTACGAAGCTCATCCATGGCGGACTCCGCTACCTGCAACAAGGAAACCTCGCTCTTGTTATGGAAGCGCTAAGAGAAAGAGGACGCCTTTGCCAAAACGCTCCCCACTTGATTTACCACCGCCCTTTTTTAATCCCCAATTACCACTGGTGGCAAGGCCCCTTCTATAGAATTGGGCTAAAAATCTACGATATGCTAGCAGGAAAATTAGGACTTGAGCCCTCGAGGCATCTTTCTCGTGAAGAAACCCTTCAAACCCTGCCAAACATTGAACCTAAAGACCTCTGCGGTGGAACCATTTATTACGATGGACAATTTGACGACTCCCGCCTTGCCCTCTCACTCGCTCTCACTGCAGCTGATCATAGTGCAGCCCTCATTAACTATATGAAAGTTACAGGTCTTATCAAAAAAAGAGGAAAAGTAAAAGGGGCAACACTTCAAGATCTTGAAAAGGATGAGACCTACGAAGTGAAAGCAAAAGTTGTGATCAATGCCACAGGGATCTTTTCCGATGAAGTGCGCCATTTAGATGATCCGAGCGTTCCCAAAATTGTTCAGCCAAGTCAAGGAGTCCATCTCGTCCTCGACCACTCATTTCTAGAAAGTGACACCGCCATTATGATCCCCCACACAGCAGATGGAAGAGTTCTTTTCATGGTCCCTTGGCTTGGAAAAGTTCTTGTTGGAACAACCGATACCCCTGTTACAGACCCCTCTTTAGAACCAAAACCCTTTGAAGAAGAGGTCGCCTTTATCCTAAAAGAGGGAGGAAAATATCTCGCTAAACCTCCAAAGCGCTCAGACGTTCTGACTGCCTTTGCAGGACTTCGCCCCTTAATCGCCCCTTCTGGAACAAAAAAAACAGCGGCCATCTCCCGTAACCACTCCATCCTTGTCTCTAATTCAGGACTCATCACCATCGCTGGAGGGAAGTGGACAACCTATCGAAAAATGGGAGAAGATGTGATCGATAAAGCAGAAAAAATTGGAGGCTTTGAAAAACGTCCTTCAATCACCAAATCCCTTAAACTTCACGCGTTTCTTGAAGGGATGCATCCATTAGATCCCTGGAGCACTTATGGAACCGACCGAAAAAAGATCGAAAAAATCATCGCAAAAGACCCCTCTCTTAGCGCCCTCCTTCATCCGAAACTCCCCTATCTCAAAGGAGAGGTCATTTGGCATGTTCGAGAAGAAATGGCTCGCACCGTTGAAGATGTTCTTGCTCGTCGCACCCGCTCTCTCTTACTCGATGCGCAAAGTGCCATCGAAGCCGCTCCCACAGTTGCAGAGCTGATGGCAAAAGAACTTGGCCGTCCCAAAAGCTGGGAAGAAAATCAAGTCACTGCCTTTAAAACCCTCGCGCAAAACTACCTGCTCACTCCTGAGTATAGCTGAATTAGTTTAAAATAGTAATAATTGGACAGAAGATTTTCATTGAAAATGAAGCGCGAAAGAGCGAAGCTGGCTTCATGTAAGGTAAGCAAGATCGAGCGCAAAATTTTCGGTGAAAAGATCTGGATGAATTGTTACTATTTTAAACTACTTTAGCTATAAAACCCAGCTATGCTTGACTGCAACCAGCATTCATCAAATAAGACGCAGCAAGTATGGCATTATCTTGAAGCCTTCTTCTTTCTGCACAAAAAGCATCGATAACAGGTTTAAACTCATCCCTCCCCTTGAAATACTCATCCTCTTTTCTCAATGTGCAAATGATAACTCTAAGATCCTCTCCTCTTATACTTGGAATATTCCAATAATAGCGAAAATAAGCAGCAAACTGATAGGCGACGATAAGTGAGAAAGAAACCCCCTTATCTCGGCAGCAATTCGTAAAAAATAAAGCCTCTCTATACCTAAACAACTTCAAAAGTTGGAGTTTTGCCAAAGCCAACGCCCCAGATTTAATCTCCTCGAAGCAGCACCTATTCAGGTGGATAGGTGCGATGCAGAGGAGGTTAAAGGTGGGGATGTTGGCGAAGGGAAA
>JAGROK010000167.1 GCA_020440285.1 Chlamydiia bacterium
CAGCAAAGTGCTGATTTGCCTCATTTGCAGCAGTAAGCTGATTTTGCAGATTGTTTTGTTGGAGCACTGCGGCATCTCTAGCCTGCCCTGCCTGCGCCCCTCTCTGATTCGCTTGAACGAGCTCCTGCTCTGCAGTTGTTTTGTTATCCTTAAGCTCTTGGATTTTCCCCTTCAGCGCCTCAACATCAAAAGCTTCAGGAATAGTAGCTTCCCCAAAGAAGAGCTTCGCAATCTCTTGAAGTTGATCAGCATTGATTTCTTGCTGAGGTTTCTTCTCTTCAAGAAGTTTTTTTGCCCCCCCAGTTTTTTCTTTTCCACTGACGCCTAAATCCAAGCTTCTATTTCGACGATGCCCAGGAGCATCTACTTTTCCGGCAGCACCATCACCCAAGCCATCTAGTGCAGCTTTGTCCTTCGCTCTTAGCGCAGTGAGCTCTTTCTGAAGCTGCTCATTTCGTGTGTTAGCCTCTTCAAGCTGTTTCTGAACATTAGCTGTTTTCTCAGCTCCTTGTTGTTGTTCGACGTTGAAGCTCTCCTTACTGGATACAAGCTCTTCCTGAGCTTTCTGAAGTTCTCCCCGGAGCTTTTGCTTCTCTTGTGCCGAGCTTGCCTTGAACTCCTCATACTCTTGTCGAAGCCCTTTCAGCTCCTTCTCCTTAGCGGCAACCAGTTCCAGATTTTTTAATGCCTCTTCTCTTTCTTTTTCAGCCTTTTCGAGAGTTGCAGCATCAACTTCTCCCTCTTTCCTACCTGCTTCTTCGACTTTCTTTTGTAAAGTGTTACACTTGAGCTCAGACTCCCGAAGCTGTTCTTCTAACTTTTGGATCTTTTCTTTACCATCCTGAACACTCGTGCCTAGCCCTTGCGCTAGACTTTCTAATGTTGTTATCTCCTTTTTGAGCTCCTCATTAACCTTAAGAGCTCCTTCTAGTTGGTTCGCTTCCTTTTGTTTTTCTTCTAGTTCTAAGCCTTTTCGATCAAGCTGTTGTTCCACCTCTTCTAGGTTCTTTTTAAGTTTTTCAAGCTCTCCTGAAAGCCTTTTCAATCTTTCTTCTAAAGTGTTTTTTTCCTCTCCAGCAGCTTTTAGGCTTTCACCACCTTGCGCCTTCGATTCCTCTAATTCCTTCCGAAGATTTTCCAGCTCTTGTGTTTTCTCTTCTATTTGCGCCTCGAAACCTTTTACCTTCTCGGCATTTTCCGCCTCAACCTGCTTAAGCTTCTCCTTACTCTCTTCCATGCTTGCATAGAGAGGCTCGAACTGCGAGATGATCGCCAGTTTTACATCAATGCAACGGGTCTCTGCTTCAAAATCAGGGTCAACTGAAACAGGCCTAGAAATACTTCTTAAGCTCCCCTTCCTTTCAGTAAGTTTACTAGCATCTCTAGAGGAAGATTTGCTGTTCTTTTCCTTTTTGTCTGCTTTATTAGTAGAGGCAGTTTCTTCAGATTTCGAGTTGGCTTCCTTTTCCTTCTTTACTTCTTTAGTGTCAGTACTAGTGGAGAGCTCCTTTGGAGCATCTTTCTTTGCTTCTAACTCAGCTCTTTTTTGAGTAAGCTCCCCTGCAATTTTTTTTAGCTCTTCTACCGTTTGGTCCTTTTTGCAAAGGCTTTCAATAAAAGCAGACAAGCCTTTTATGTGGGTGTCAAAAATCCCCACTCTTTGCTCTAAAGATGCTTTATCAGCTAAAGCGCTCCTACACGTTTTCTGCTCTTTGACCATGTATTCTGCCAAGAATGCACTAGTGATAATCTTATGCGAATCATTTCCCCTCCCTTCGAGCCTGTTCATAATCTCTTCGGTTGTAAACTTGGTGTCATTAACTGTATAAAATAGATCTGTTTTTGGAATTTGTGGTCCTTCTGGTCGACTAGCCATCTTGTATACTCCTTATTTTTTGTTAAAAAATTGATGCAATTTTAGATTAAGAAAGGATTAAGGACAAGAGAAAAAGGTTATAATATCCTCTATTTAAATTAAAAATATTTTTTGAAAGGGTGTTTAATAATCGCTTTGGGATTGGATGGTTAATTTTTGATTGGTAATGGGATGGTAAAAGGTAAGGATTGCGTGGTGGAGGGCAATTGAGGAAGAAGATGTTTTCTTTGCGCCATATTTGACATCGCCGATGATGGGATGGCCGATATGGGCAAACTGCGCCCTAATTTGGTGGTACCTCCCGGTATGGAGGGTGATTAAAACGTGGGTGGAGTGGCTCTCTTCTTTTAAAACGGTGTAGGAAAGATGGGCGGGTTTACCCTCGCCCCCTTTAGAGTTTTTTTGAACGAGGGTGCGATAAGAAGTGCGAGCAAGGTGATGAAAAAGCTCGCCAGAGCTTTTTTCAAGGAGCCCTTCGACTTCGGCAAGGTAGGTTTTTTCTATTAGATGCTCTCTCATTTGACTATTTAGGCGGGAGAGCGCTTTACTTGTTCGGGCAAAGAGGACGATGCCGCTGACGGGTTTATCGAGGCGATGGATGGGGTGGAGGAAAACGTTTCCTTTTTTTTGGTATTTGGTTTTGATCCAGGTTTTGGCAAGGGTCTCTAGACTCTCGGCTTGAGTTGGAGTGGGCTGGGTCAAAAGCCCTTTTGGTTTGTTAATGGCAAGAAGGTGGTTATCCTCATAAAGGATGTCAAGAGCGTTGGCGGAGAACTTCATAGAGAAGAAGGGTGGTTGCGGTGGCGACATTTAGGGAATCGGCAACTCCAAGCATCGGAATTTTTACTTGGATATCGCCCTCTTTCATCCACTCTTTTGAAAGGCCGAGTTGCTCGGTCCCAACGGCAATGGCAGCAGGACCTGATAAGGGGGCATCTGTGAACAAGGTGGTGGCATCTGGAGATGATGCTACAATGGGGATCCCCCTCTTTTTTAGATAGGCAATCGTCTCTGCACTTGTCGCTTCGATGACGGGAACGGTGAAGAGGGTTCCAACACTTGCCCGAACAACATTGGGGTTAAAGATGTCGGTGCATTGATCGCAGATGATCAAAGCATCGACCTTCGCTGCATCGGAAGAGCGGAGAATGGTCCCTAGGTTTCCAGGTTTTTCGATCGCTTCAGCGATGAGGAGAAAAGGGGGGCGCCCTTTTTTAAAGAGAGCGTCCAAAGATTCTAGGGTGCGGTGAGTCTGAGCTGCAATGGACAAGAGGCCGTCGGGGCGATCGCGGTAAGAGAGCTTTTCGAAAACGGGCGAACTCACCTCGATGATTTCGACCCCCTGGTTTCGAATCGTTTCAATGAGGACTTCTTCATTGCTCCCTAGAAAATGGGTAGGAGAATAAAAGAGAACTTCCAACGGGGCGCCCCCTTCTACGGCGCGGGAAAGCTCGCGGTACCCTTCGATCAAAAAGGTTTGGCTCTTATCCCGCTCCCGCTTATCGCGAAGCTTCACCCCTTGTTTCACTCTAGGGTTTTGAAGACTGGTAATGATCACGCCCTTATTCATTTGTTTTCTTTCAAAGGATATGATCATAGCATAAATAGAAAATAATCCGATGAAACATTTTCAAAATAAGTGAAATTCTAATGCTCTTAATACAAATAACATAGAAAAACTCTTGACAAGAATGTATCCTGAGAGATACAATAAAGTTATGGAAATTGAGATCGAAATCTATGAAACACGATTAGGTAAATGCCCCTTCTTAGATTGGATTAACGGGGTAAGAGAAAAGCATACCCGAGCAAAAATTCTAACGCGATTGGATCGATGAACCTATCCAGAATTAAAGGGTTTATTTGATTTCTTAAATTTTTGAGCAGATTTTTTCTTTTCACTTGGATCACATTGTCCAAAAGACAAGGGGTCAAAGTGAAAAGGAAAAAAAAAAAAAAAAGAATGGAATAAAAAAATATCTTTAATTCTGGATAGGTTCATTAAG
>JAGROK010000168.1 GCA_020440285.1 Chlamydiia bacterium
ATCTGATCGGGCCAGAGGTTATTAATTTGATCGGGCCAAAGATTGTTGATCTGATCGGGCCAGAGGTTATTAATTTGATCGGGCCAAAGATTGTTGATCTGATCGGGCCAGAGGTTATTAATTTGATCGGGCCAAAGATTGTTGATCTGATCGGGCCAGAAATTTGAGTCCTTTTCTGAAGAAAGCATTTTGCAAAGCTCTTTGATGCTACCAATATGTTTTGCTTTTGTAACTTCTTGGTCTACATCGACATTCACAGCGACAAAACGAACCTTTTGAAAAGCCTTACCTAGCTCTCTAATTAATGGTGAGTTCGTCCCCTCCGTCTCTAAGACAGGAGCTGTGTGGTGCGTAGCGTGGAGCGTTAGTGCTCCTATAAAGCAAAAAACCGTTATGAGATATTTCATCGGTTCCCTCTTGTTAAAATTACTGAAATTCATTAAATAGTGCTTTGACGGTCCAGTTAGAATTTAGAATGTTGAGTCGATTTTCAAAAAGCACATCAATATACTTAACTTTTTTATATTTTATTGCAATGCAAATCCTTGTATATGCAAATGACGACTATGAATATAAGATTGCACAAGTAAAAAAATATCAAGTTTCAGATGCCCAAGAAATGCGAACCTATGAAGATGTTATCCTTGATTGTGGAAAATATGGTGAGGCTCTTTTTACCATCAGCCTTCCTGAAAAAATCCCTCATGAAGGGCTTCCCTGCATCTTGATTGTTGGAGGGTTAAAAACGGGTCGAGAAAGTTTGGAGTATGTTCCTGATCATGGGCAGTATGCCCTTGTTGCATATGAGTATCCCGATATGCTTAAAAAGCTCCATAAGATTAACGTTTTCTGGCACCTCTACTCGGTTCGAAAAGCAGCCCTTGAAGTTCCTCCAGAACTCATTTCGATCTTGAAATACCTTTATCAACAAACATGGCTTAACCGTGAACCCATTAGTCTGATGGGATATAGTTTTGGAGCAACTTACATGCCAGTCACCTATGTTAAAGGAGAGCTGGCTGGGTTAAAGTTAGGGCCAGGAGTTATGTGTTATGGAGGGGCGGGGATTTATTGTCTGTTCAAAGCGAATCTTCCTCTTCCAAATTTTTTACGAGATCCCGTTGCTGCGATGGCAGCTGCCGCTTTTAAGCCCATTGATCCGATCCTTTATGCCTCTAAAATGAAGGGTGATTTTCTCATCTTGAATGGAATCTATGACTCTCAAATTCCTATGGGGTGTGCCACACGCCTGCAAGATCTTGTACCTGAGCCTAAAACGGTGATCAACCTAGAAACAGAGCATATGCATCCAAAGAATACTGAGCTTAATCTCCGTTTAATCAATATTAGTCGAAAATGGCTAGAAGAAAAGCGTAAGCAGCAGTGAAAAAATTAAAGTCTTACTCGAAAAGGCGCAATGTCAAACGGTCTAAGGAACCCCCAGCAAAGGTTGCCAGCTCTCGTGGAAATCCTTCATTTGTTGTTCAACAGCACGCAGCAAGGGCGATGCACTACGACTTTCGCCTAGAGATCGATGGTGTACTGAAGTCTTGGGCTATTCCAAAGGGGCCATCGATGAACCCTCGTGATCGTCGCCTCGCAGTTCTTACAGATGACCATCCCCTCTCCTATAAGAGCTTTGAGGGGATCATCCCTAAGGGGGAGTATGGAGCAGGGGCTGTAATTGTTTGGGATCGGGGGAAATATAAAAATATCAAAAAGAATAAATCGGGCGCCCCTATCACGATGAAAGGAGCCTTTAAACTGGGAACGATAGAGGTTGTTCTTCGAGGAAAAAAACTTAAAGGGGCTTTTGCTCTTGTTCGAATGAGTGGAAAAAATTGGCTCCTTATTAAGATGAAAGATGACCACGCAAATAGCCGGAAGAATATTGTTAAATCAGAGCCTTGCTCTGTAAAATCAGGAAAAAAAATCACCGAGCTATGAACCTATTTTTCCCTTTACGATCCACATAGATAGGTTCATTGAATGAAAGTTGATATTACTAATGAAGATAAAATTCTTTTTCCAAGTGATAAAATCACCAAAGGGGATTTGATTCAATACTATGAAGCTGTTGCCCCTCGGATGATTCCCCATTTGAAGGATCGGCCGATTAGTATGAAACGGTACCCAGATGGAATTAAAAAGGGGGGATTTGTTCAGAAACAGGTTTCTGATTATTTTCCAAGTTGGGTGAAGACAAAAGGGGTTAAGAGACAAGAGAAAGGGTCGGTTAAAATGGTTGTTTGCAACGATAAAGATACCTTGCGCTACCTTGCAAATCAAGCTTGCATCACTCCTCACATATGGCAGAGCACCATCAAAGATTTAAAACATCCTAATCGGATTGTCTTTGATCTTGACCCACCTGGAAAAAACTTCTCCTTAGCCATAGAAGGGGCCAAGTTTCTCCGTGAAGTCCTTTTAGATGATTTTAAACTCAAATCTTATGTCATGACAACAGGTTCAAAAGGGCTCCACGTGATTGTTCCGATAAAACCCGATCACCCCTTCGAAAAGGTGCGGAGTTTTGCTAAGAAGGTGGGGATGGTCCTCGTTGATGAAGAGCCAGATCACTACACCTTGAATCCTCGAAAATCTGGGAGGAAATCAAAACTTTTTATTGACTATCTTCGAAATGGATATGGGCAAACCTCTGTTGCTCCTTACGCTGTTCGCGCTCTTGATGGAGCTCCCATTGCCGTTCCTCTTTCTTGGGATGAGTTGACCTCTCGGTTGACTCCTCAATCGTTTAATCTTGAAACAGTTAAGAAGCGTCTTGCAAAGGCTGACCCCTGGAAAGGGATGAGGATGCAATCGCTCCCTAAGCTCGCCAATGCCGTCAAATAGATCTTTTCATACAAAGTTTAACCTTGCTATAATACGCTCGAAAATTGGTGGTGTATTATGAAGTTTTTTATTGATTTCAATTTTCCTGTAAACCTTCACCTTCTTAGTCCTGCATCAGCTCAACAAGCTTTGAATCAATTGAAAATGGTGCATATGGATGTCAATAGTACCCTTTCAAAGACAATGTGGGTGACGGCCCCTTTTTGGTCAGCAGGGACTGCGGTTGGAACATGGGCCTTACTGGAGCTGTTTCTTGCTAAAAAGTCTCCAAAAGCCTCAGAGCTAAAGGTTGTTGCTTTTGTGACTTTCATCCTTACAACGGCGCTCCCTCTTCAGTATTTTTCTGAGCTTAATCAATTCAATACCCTCTATCAAAAATCTGTCCTCGATCTTACCAAGATAATTGAAAGTCGAACTGTTTAAAGATCTTCTTTAAATAGTTTTCGAATCGTTTAAGGCTAAGGGGTTCTTGGATATAACCAATATAGCCATCAGGGCGGACAAGAATCGCTGTTAGTTTATCGATTCCATAGTGGGTGTGGGCCGAGGGTTCAAGGTCTAGAAGGCATTGAGTTTTGTCAGGGCAGTGAGCGAGCTCATTTTCATTTCTATGGATGAAGTAAGTGCGAATATGGGGATGTTTCATTGGATAAAAAGAACTTAGAGTTTTTAGATCGGCGCTCGTTGGTTTTTTACCTCCAAAAAGGAGGAGGGTATGGTGAAAACCTTTAAACAAGTCGAAAAAGGAGATTTCTTTTTCACCTTGCATTAGGAGGTGGTCAGGAGCTCTTCCTCCGATTTTTACTTTAGTCGGAGGATGATTATTTGTTTCATCTATAATGATTGAGCTTGGTTGGTACCGAATATAGAGTTGAGAAAACCGTTTAGGAAGTTGCTCTTTTAACAGGTCAAAACTACCGATAACAGACATAAATGCATCTCTCATAAAGGTAAGGGCAGAGTTTTTGGTTGTCATCATTTTCGTTAGCTTGTCGGTAATCGCAAGGACCTCTTTTGCCACTGGATGGCGCTCTTCGTGGTAGGTTTCAAGGAGTTCTTCTTTTCCTATTCCTTGCATCACAAGAGAGAGTTTCCAAGCAAGGTTGTAGCTATCTTGGATTCCTGTATTCATCCCTTGTCCTCCCGCAGGACTATGGAGATGAGCCGCATCTCCTGCAAGAAAAACCCTTCCCGTTTTATAAGCGGTCACTTGGCGGTGATGAATGATAAAGGGACTGATATCTGAAGGCTCATGTAATTTGACCTCAGAAGAGACTCTTTTTTGAAGAATTTTGAGAGCAAATTCAAAAGTGGGGGAGGTTTCATCTCCTTTGCTCTTTTCGATGATGATACGCATTCGATCATGGGGAAGGGGGAAAAATGCGCAGAGCCCCTCTTCGTGGAGAAAGATATGCATTTCTTGACTATCATAAGGCCAATCAAGATGGCCATCTAAGACAACCCAATTGATAGGGTATTCATCACCGGGAAAATTTGTATTTGTAAGGTGGCGACAACGACTTCGGGCTCCATCACACCCAATGACATAAGCAAATGTATCAGGGGTTAGACTCCGCTCTCCTTCTTTAAGCATCACATCAACGTGGGTGTCAAAGAGTTCTAAGTGATTAAGCTCTGTATTCCTGTGTACTTTGACACCCAACTCTTCAAGGGCATGAAGTAAAAGGTGTTCTGTTTGACTTTGAGGAAGATCGATCATGAAGCAATAAGGGGTGTCAAATCCTTTGTATTGGGCGTGGACGAGTCGACTATTTTTCGAGTAAAGATTAATTCCTGTGACTTTAATCCCTTCTTTTAAAATTTGCGGAAGGATCCCCATATCATCAAGGACTTCAAGGGTACGTGCGTGGATCCCTGCAGCTCTAGAATCTTTTGCCTGGAATGGATTTTTATCGATGATGCGACATTTTACACCACTTCTTGCAAGTTGAATGGCACATGTGAGTCCAACAGGTCCTGCGCCAACAACTAATACTTCATCTTTTGCCATACCTGTATACTTAAACAATTGATAAAAAAAATACGAGTAGATTTCTAGATAGTATCGTCAAATAGCCTTTGATAGGAGGGATCTTTGTATGAGGAAAATTCGAGGAGCCCAATGGAGTAAGCCCCAGGCGGGCTTACGAAGCAGGGCAATAATGAAGTTTTCCATAGAAAGATCAAAAATAAAAAAGAATATTTGACGATCCTATCTAGGAGGGTGTTTAACAATTCATTCGGGCATTAATGGAAAAGATCTTTTCCTCTATGAAATCTGTTTTCGACCCTACGCAAACTTTTTAAAGTTTACTCCGGTCTCTAAACAGCTCTCCTAGGAAAAAATCTCTTTTTCCAATGCCCAAAGCAATTGTTAAACACCCTCTAGCATAACGCGAATGTAAAATAGATTGAACATGATAGGTACAAAGTTGTCAGAAATTTTTTTCAAGGAAATTTAAATGCAATCACCCTGAAATTCTTTAAGGCAGTCCTTTACATTTTTCTCCTAATCAACTAAATTTTTTCATTTTAAGATAGACTGAAGTTATGGGCATGAGACTTGGGAAATTTTTTTTCTTTCTTTGTTTGCCAGCACTCATTTGGAACGCTCCTCTTATCAGCGCTGGTTCAATTGAGCAATGCCCCTCCTTTTCTCCTTGGGACCTTCTGAAATTTGAAAACCTCTCTTATGACAATATCATGGCATTTATTGAAACAGTCGAATATGGGAGTCCCAGTCAATTTTTCGATGAGGCCGAGGGTTATGAAGTCTTAAATTTTGTCATATCTCTTGCTCGAAATGGAATCTCTAGTTGGGATACCGAGGCTCAAAAAGAGCTTGAAAGAGATATTGAATGGCTATTTTCAGATGAAGACGAGGACAATATTACCCCTTGGTGGTCATTTTCTTCTTGGATCCCTAAAGAATTTTCGATTGTTCCTGCAGTTTTTCGATCCAGTGAGAAAATGCAAATCATCCAATGTAAAAGTTGGCTTTCTGAAAAGTGGGGAAAAACCAAAAAATTCGTCAAAAAGCATAAAAAGCCCATCCTTATTGCAGCAGCCGTTGTTGTGGTAGCAACAGTTGTGATCGTCGCAACGGGTGGGGCTGGTGCTGCTCCCATCGCGGGAGCTGCAGCGACAGCTGGTGCAGCCTCAAGTTCCTCTGATAATAAAGATCGCCCCCATATCAATAAACCAGGGGATGTTCGAGTCCAAGATGAGGAACTTCCTCAAGAAAATAGTCAAAAAGATCCTTCTCTAGCAAGCCGCCCGACAAATCACTCCAATGCTAAAGAACCCCCTTTGGTATATCCCCAGCTAGAGACAGTAGTAGGCAGTCAACGTAAAGAAGAGGTGGCCGAAGTGCTCCAGTATCACTCAGAAGTGATCAAGGAGACTCTTTCAGAAGAATTGCCTAGTGAAGCTTCAAATATTCCTTCGAAAGAAGAAGCTACCTTTTGGCAAAGTGCTGCTGAAAAAACAAAAGAAGTTACTTCTCGGATTGCTCATGATGCATTAAAAGACACTGCTGAATGGATTGGTGTCTCAAATGAAACAGCTTATCAGTATCACGAAAAAATTGATGAAGCATTTGGAACAGATTATGCTGCTCAATATACTCCGGAAGCTCTAGAAAACCAGCCCAATGTTACAAAAGGGCTAATTCCTCCCCCTGGTGGAGGCCTAACCACTACTGCTACTTGCGTTACAGCTATTGCTACAGGTGCAGGTGTTGCTACAAGTGCTGTTGCTGTCGGTTCTGCCCTCACAAAGGGCTCACCTTTGCCTGCTTCAGGTCAAGCCCCTATAAATGGTAGATACATCGATCCAACACTCCCTAAGGATCCAGAAACTTTACTCAAAGACTCCAGTTGGGTTGAAACTACTCACCCAAAAGCTGCTGAGAATGGACACCGAGTTTTTGAAAATCAAAAAACGGGGGAAAAGTTATTTTATGATGAACCAAAACCGGGAGAATCTGGCCACAAAGGAAAATCTCATTGGCACCGTCAAAATCCCAATAAAACAGGTGATCATGACAGATATTTGGACGCTAGGGGGAATCCCGTGGCAAAGGGAAGCCCCGATTCTCATCTCTATCCACCTGAATGATTAAGAGGAAAGTATTGAACATTACACACTATACCGGTTATTTTCATGATGGGACTCTTCTTAAGATTGATCATCGAGACAATCGTATTGTCTTTACTCTTGAAAGCGCTGAAGTCGATCCTTTAGAAATTGGAGACAAAAGCATCTTGAGTCAATCAAACACCTTATTTGGAAAATTACACCTAAACGAGATTAAGTCGATAAAAGTGGATCCACAACCATGTAAGAAAATGCTTTGTAAAACCCATGATAGTGGCGAGATTTTAGATTTAGAGGTGTCCTCGGGTAAAATATTTTTGTTAATTTCCTGGGCAGACTACCCTCCTAAACCTGAAACAAACGATGTCAGTAGCATAGAGATTGAGGCGGAGCATATTTACTGGGAGAATATGCCAAGCGCTAAGGGTTATAAGTTTCGAAGATAGAAAAAGAAGGTCTGATTTTGCCCTTTTAAAAGGCAATTTAAGATTTGTCAGGTGGTGAGGATGATTAGCGTAAACTCTTGACGAAAACTTCGGTTAAGAAGTAAATTAGTTCTCTTGCCCTAAGCTGTGACTTAGGGCTTTATCACCTGCCCAGGTGGTGGAATTGGTAGACACGCCAGATTTAGGTTCTGGTGCCGTAAGGTGTGGAGGTTCGAGTCCTCTCCTGGGCAATCTTTCAGGGGTATTGAGTAAGTGAAGCCAAAAGATTTGCCTTATCCGTATAGGTGGGAGGAGCGTCGCCCTCTTCTTAAGGGTAAAGTGTTTTATGTTCCTGAGTATTACCAGGAGCATAAACGAGAACTGTTTCCCAACTTTAATGAATTTTTTGGAAATGACAATCCAGTCCACCTGGAGTACTGCAGTGGAAATGGGGAGTGGATTATCAAAAAAGCCCAGGAGCATCCTGAGGTTAACTGGGTGGCTGTTGAAGTGTGGTTTGAAAGGGTTCGGAAGATCTATTCAAAAATGTTCAACTATGGGATCGATAATCTGATGATTGTCTCAGGAGAAGGGCTAACATTTTCTCGAGAGTATTTACCTAATCACTCTTTAAATGGGGTTTATGTGAACTTTCCAGACCCCTGGCCAAAGGATCGCCACGCGAAACACCGCATCATTCAACGCCCTTTTGTCGAAGAACTAAAAAGAACTTTAGTTCCAAAGGGGAAGGTGACCCTTGTAACTGATAATATCCCCTATAAAGAGCAGATGGAGCATGAAATGGATGGGTGGGAGAGACTCCCATCTTCTCATGAGAATTATGGCTCTTCATTTTTTGAACGTCTATGGCTTTCCCACGGCCTTGAAATCCACCATCTTTGCTATGTTAACCATTGATCATCGAGGCTTTTCTTTTATTCCTCCGACCCTTTCAAAGGTGACTTTGGATGCATCTCTTGCTTCAGATCTCAATTGGGAGATTTCTTCGGTCCCTCCCTATACATTGTGGCACCTTGATTTCGAGATAAAAGCCCTTAGTATGGCTCACCTTCCTTCTTATCAACTCGCTGTTTCCACTTTTTTAGAAAAGGTTTGGGAGCCTTATCGAGAAAGTGCTGTTGGGATAGTGCTATACCAGGGGGAAGTTCCCCCTTTCGAGCTCGAGGTGTTTGCAGACTATCTCCATCTCCTTGCCTCTTATCTTCCTGATGAGCTCCCTCCGATTGCTCTTTTTGACTGTCCTGGTGATCCGCTCTTGTTCTCAAAAGAAATTTTCTCCCATATTCACCTTGGCTTTCGGTCTGGTCCAATCGGGGTTATTGAGTGGGGAAGCGCGCTGGTTCCTCGCCAATATAATGGAACCCTCGGGATTCTCCTTCCCCTTAGAGAAAAAGGGACTTGGTTTGATGAGGTTGATGCATGTTTAAAAGAGTGTGACCGGAAGGGGATTGCCTACCGCTTAATCGCAGAGCCTTATCTGACCGAGGAGTGGGATGAGCTCGCTGAGCTTGTGATTTTTCCTGAACTGATTTCCCCATGGGGAAAGCGGATGGTTCGAGGGTTTGAAGCAGCAGGAGGAAAGGTCATTATATTCCGGAATACCACTAATTTTTCTTTTGAGGCGGACTCATCATCCACATGATTCCATTAGGAAGATTATGGAGGGCATGGGTAATAATGGGGCTGGTTAACCCTCCTGTTATAAGGGTTCGATAAGAGAGAACCATTCCTCCATAAAAGAGGGTAGCTGCGCGTCCAGGATTAAGAGATTCTCCATGAGCATAAGTAAATGAGATCGAAAAGAAAACGGCAGTGGCAGTTTTTAGAAGATCTCCTCCGGTAGCACCCAAAAGGAAAGGGGCTTTCATGAATATGGGCATTAGAGAATCAAGCCCTTTTGCAATCATCAATAGAGAGAGGCGGTAAACAATTTCCTCTGCAATAGGAGCGCCAATCACGGATTTAAGAAACATATTATTTTTAATCCCTAAAACTTTGGCGATGGAACCACTGACTAGATCATTAATGCTCCCTACTGCAGTATAGGCAAAGTCATTACAAAAGGCTCTGAAGTCCTTCGAGATAAAATTATCCAGTTGAAGACGTCCATTTGTGAGCGCAGAGGCGGTACTTGCAGAGGCTCCTACAGCCATTTCGGCTGCACCGATTTTGAAAGTCTCCCACGGTAGATTATAGCTGAATTAGTTTAAAATAGTAATAATTGGACAGAAGATTTTCATTGAAAATGAAGCGCGGAGAGCGAAGCTGGCTTCATGTAAGCCAGCAAGATCGAGTGTAAAATTTTCGGTGGAAAGATC
>JAGROK010000169.1 GCA_020440285.1 Chlamydiia bacterium
ATCTCTTCGATCGAAAGCGCCTTTTGGCAATCTTGTGGATGATGAAAGCAGCTCCTCCTAAAAAGAGAAGGAGAAAAATGTCTTTTTTGGCAGCGGAGATTTCCTGAGGAGGTTCCGGAGGTCGGATTTGAGGGAGATCGATTCTAGGTGGGGGAGTTGGCGGCCTAGGAAGAGGGTCTGTTCCGGGAGTTCTTAAAAAGCAATCTTCCTCAAGAAGCTTTCTAGCGTCCCAACGCTTACTGGGGTCAGGGTGGCCGATCCGATCTAAAAAAGTTAAGAAGTTTTCTGGGTATCCTTGATCTCTTAAAAGTTCTCCTGGTCCAATTCCATTTTTAACATATTCTTGGTGTTTGCGAAAGAGCTCTACTTGCGTCGTTGCCTCAAAAGGATGTTTTTTTGTGAGCATGAGATGGATGATGGCATAAAGAGAGAATAAATCGGCTTTTTTAGGATCGTAATTGCCAGAAAGGACTTCGGGTGCCATAAAAAGGGGGGTTCCAACCATCGTTTGATGGAGATCCTTTTCTTCTGAAGAGGAGAATCCAAAGTCGATCAGTTTCAAAACAAGATCACTAGTGACTAAAACATTATCTGGTTTTAAGTCGCGGTGGCTCATCCCATCAGGGAGGTTTGCAAGTCCAAGAAGGAGCTGACTGGCAAAATTACGAATCGTATCAAACGGCATTGGGGTGGGAGCTGTTTCAAGGTAATGGGTTAGGGTGCTTGATCCTGGAAGAAATGGGCTGATCGTTGCATAGAGGGTTAAGGTTTCATTGGAGCGCTTTTCATATTGCCTTTGAATTTCAAACTTATCAAGGAGGACAAATCGATTTCCATTCCAGACGATGGCATAGTGGGTTTCAAGGGCGTAAGGGTCATTGGTTCGAAAGGCGTTAAACTCAGCTCCCCAATGATCGGGCCTGATCTGAAAATAACCCAAATAGTGCTCTCTAGGATGAGGGAGATGGTCGGTTCGGCTGATTCGAAGAGCGATGTCTTCCCCTTCTCCGTAAGTAGCAAGCCATACATTGGAGAGTTGTCCTTGTCCTAAAGCTTTTTGAATGGTCAAATTTGGAAAACGTTTTGCTAAGCAGTATATAAAGCGGTCTGCTTCATTGGGAAGTTTATCTGCAAGAGCTTGATAGGTCTCTGCAGAAAGAGCTGCATCTGAAGGAGGATCTACATCTCTAGTGCTTTGGGAAAGGGTTGCAAAGAGTTCGTATTCGATATCGCTTTGCTCTCTCTTCAATTTTTGAATCTCATATTTGGAGAGGATATTAAACTCATTTGTTTTTTGGTTACGTGCAATTCCATATGTAGGACCATCTTCTTCCAGAAAAGGTTCCCACTCGCAGCCGAATGAGTTTTGGCGAAATCTAAAATAGGTATCTTTTGTTTTTCCTTCGCTTAATTGGTCCGTTTGAAAAACTCTCAAAAGGTAGGGAGGTTCTGCCTTGCCACCTCTATTATTAAATGTTACGAGCCACGTTTTTGAATAGGTCCCTTCTTTTTTTTCCTCTGTGAGGGTGAGCTCTCGGAACCGGCTCAGACACTTCACAAATTGATCTGAGTTGGTTTGAGGGAGGAAAGCGTGTAATCCAGCTTCTATCTTAAAAGGAAGGTCCTTCTCAGTTTGTGAATTGGCTCCAAGGACGATCCAATCATCCTCTTCCGTATCGTTGGCTTGAGGGAATTGGTGAAATCCGCTGATGATTGCTGAAGTATTCATAGTAGCCATAATGGGGGCGATGGTAGCATACTAAAACATTTTTGAATAGAGGTTTCGAAAACCACCGTATTTTCAGTAGATCGAAATTGACGAAAAAAAATGTTTTAAGGTAGGATCCGAACTCTTTCTTTAACCCAAGAGGCGTTGCTGTGAAAAAATGTCTGATTACTTTCTTTATTGTCGTGCTATTCTCAAGTCTTTTTAGCAACGAAGGCCCTTATCACTACAGGATTGTTGAAATAGAGACAGAAGAAAGGCAGTATGCCCCTTTTACCCATGTTTATATTGTTTTGGATAATGGTTCCCGCTGGTTTACTGATTTCCATAATCATTATGCTCGTTATTTCGATGGGTGGCAGGAGGGAGACTTGGTCTCTCTTCAGCATTGTTTCTGCGGGCACTACGCACTTACAAACTTAAGCCATTCACAATTATTATGGCATTTTACTCTTGATCGTTCAACTCAAGACGTTTTTCCAATGGTTTCGTCAGTTGAAGATAATGGGTACTATCTCACTTTAAGCGATGGGTCTAAGTGGTCTATTGGATATTTTAATGCAGGGACAGCTTCTGAGTGGAGAGTTGGGAGTTCTGTAGTTGTACATCCTGAAAACTCAACCCTAAGGGGAACAACCCATTCCATCTACAACATGGATGATGAGACCTATATCTATGCAACGTTTATAGCTGAATACCAGCAATGATGAGCGATTTGGTTTCACAGTAAGCATCAAGGCTGCCAACGACCCCATTTTCTCTTCCAATGCCTGACTCTTTCCATCCACCGAAGGGGAGGACTTCAGAGACGACATCGGTCGTATTGACACCAACGGCTCCTGCTTCAAAACTTTCTGCAACGCGCCAGGTTCTTCCAATGTTTTCACTGAAGAGATAGGCGGCAAGGCCATAGCGAGTGTCGTTTGCCATTTTGATCGCCTCTTCTTCACTGGTGAAGGTGTAGATGGGGGCGACAGGACCAAACACTTCGTCCCGATACATCTCCATTTTAGGATCCATATCGACTAGGAGGGTAGGCTCGTAGAAGAGCTTTCCAATGGGAGAGCGAGCCCCTCCAAGGCGGGCTGTTGCCCCTTTTGCAAGGGCATCATCGACAAGAGCTTCACATTTGGCGATTGCCTCTTCATTGATAAGAGGACCTACTGAGGTGGTTTGATCGAGACCATTTCCTAGGCGGAGGTGCTCTTCCATCATCTTTTGAAATTTTTCAACGAATTGATCATGAACCTCTTTATGGACGAGAAAGCGGTTGATATTATTGCAACACTGCCCAGCGTTATAAAATTTAAACCAAAAGGTTCCTTGGACCGCTTTATCGATATCGGCATCTTCAAAGATCACAGCAGGGCAATTGCCCCCAAGTTCCATCGTGACATTTTTCACAGTGTTTCCCGCAGAACTAAAAAGTTTTTTTCCGATAGCAGTTGAGCCAGTGAAGGTCAATTTGCGCACTAAGGGGTGATGAGAAAGCTCATACCCAACCTCAGTAGGGTTTTTGCAGGTTACGACATTAAAGACTCCAGGAGGAATGCCTGCCTTTTCAGCAAGAGCAGCAAGGGCAAGGGCCGATAGGGGAGTGTCTTCAGCAGGCTTTAATACGACGGTGCAACCGGCAGCGAGGGCGGGAGCGCACTTTTGAATCGGAAGAACCGAAGGAAAATTCCATGGAGTGACAACGGAGACTACCCCTACAGGTTGCTTAAGAGTCATAAAGCGGCGGTTAGGATCAGGAGATTGAATCGTGAGTCCTGTAAGACGTTTTGCTTCGTCTGCATGCCAGTTAAAAAACCCAGTGTTTCCCATAAGCTCGTGGGTCGACTGCTCAAAAGGTTTCCCTTGTTCTAAAGTGAGGATCTTTGCAAGAGCATCCCAGTTTTCATGCATCAAAACGTCCCACTTTTTAAGGAGCTCGCCCCTTTTCCAAGGGCTCATTTTTTTCCAAGATGCAAAAGCCTTGTGGGCACATTCGATCGCATCTGCCGTTTCTTTTCCCCCCATCTCAGCAACATCAGCAATCTTCTTCCCATCAAAAGGGTTAAAAACAGGAAAGTTTTTTGCCCCTTTGACCCACTTCCCATTGATGTAGCTCTCTGTCTTCAATAAATCCATATTTTTAGCTATAGCATGATTTCCCTTCGGAAACAAGTGTCGATTCCATTTAAGAGAGATGAAGGGAGCTCAACACTAAGAAGGGGAGCTAAAGAGCGAGTTTTGAAAAGGGCGTGGAGCATCTTCCAATCCTCTTTTGAAAATGGGAGTCCACTGCCACATTCCATGCACCGACTTTCCCCATTTAGAATTTGCGAAGCAGGAGCGGTGCAAAGAAGGCAATTTGGAGTGATCGCAAGGAGCCCTTCATGTTTGAGGAGCTTGAGTTGAAATGTTGCCCATAATCCTTCAGGGAAGCAAGTGTCAGGGAGCTTTTTTAAAAAAGTTAGAAACATCTGGCAAAGAGCCGGAGCATTCTTCCCAGGAAGCTGCGTTTTTAAAATCGCTTGAACCATTTTTCCCCCTACTTCCAAATGTCTATAAGAGCGGCGCAAGGGGAGATGAAGGTTTAAAATCGTTCCGTCAAGAAAAAGATAAAGGTCGCTCTTTCCTTTTTTGATGACAAACTCTCCATGACAAAAGGGAGTTGTAAGGTTGACAAGAGTCGTCCTTTTTTTTGAAAGTCCCCGGACATACAAATTAATCACCCCAGAATCAAGGGTAAGAAGCGTCACAACTCGATCATTTTCCTTGTGGGGGATTGTCTTTAAAACCACCCCTTCAATACGTTTTTCAACCATGAACCTATCTCGTTATTAGATAGTGTCGTCGGGAGCAGTCTATTCAATAACCATCTCCTGACGACACTATACTAGAGATCTTAGAGTTTTGAAGTATTTTTTTTCAGAATTTTTGATCTCTTTCCACCACATATATTTCTTTAGGACAGACAGCTCTTTTCGGGAAGTCACGAAAAAAATGAAAGAACATACGATCTAGAGATTCTGTCAGAGATCATTCGAAAAATCATGGGAAGGTATCCAGAAGCCATTAGTGGTTGGAAGTTTGAAGAAGGATCTATCAATATTTCTATTTCTCATGTTTCCTAATGATTTCTTTCCCGATTGTTTTTCCTGACTTGAGCATCGACATGGCATTTAAACTTTTCTTCATATTCTTTAACCAGTCTTTCAGCTTCAATCTCCGCGAGTTTATCTAATTCTTCATCAGAAATAATATCATCCAGTAACCCCCTACTCCCTTTACATCCAGTAACCCCCTACTCCCTTTAGAAGATCCTGCATTTTTTTTGCCACTGCCAAACATTATCCCTAGTCCTTTTTTTTGCTTACACCCTCTAAGAGGGTGTTTAATCATTGCTTTGGGCATTGGAAAAAGATCTTTTCCATGAATGCCCGAATGAATTTTTAAGCACCCTCTAAGGTTCATTGCATAAATTGTACTCTTTTGGTACAATTTTTTCAATTGCACCGATAGCTCAATGGATAGAGTACCTGACTTCGGATCAGGTGGTTAGAGGTTCGAGTCCTCTTCGGTGCGCTTTTGAACCTATACCGCTATTACCCCGGAATAGGTTCTTGTATCGAATACCAAACTTCGTCTTGGCCGAGCTCGAACGAGGAGAGGAGCTCACTAACCGCTTGCATCACGCCGGGAAGGCGGGGACGGCCATAGTTATGGCCAGAGAGAATGCCACCGGGGCGCACCTTTTCCTTCCACGTTAAGATATCATTTTTCACATGGGAATAAGCATGATTCGCATCGATGAAGACGATATCGACAGGCTTTTGGATGAAAAGAGTCCCTTCAATAGAAGTTTTTTCGATGATGGTGGCTTTAGGATCATTTTCAAATAGATGGTAGGTCTTTTCTTTCGCTTTGTCTAAAACGCTTTGATTTTCTGAAACGGCACTTCCAGATTCGAGGTAGGAGGGGTCTAATTTCCAAGGATCGATGAGATATAGTTGGGCATCAGGGAACTCTTCGCGGAGGACCTTAGCATTTTTTCCCCGAAAGACACCGATTTCAACAATCGTTTTCACCTCAATCTCATGGATGAGGGAAAGATATTTGAGAAAGCAAGCGCGGTGCTTTCGAATCAGGAGGCGGTCTAATACTTCATGCATAACGAGAAGCATAGCAAAAGGAAAGATAGAATTAAAGATCGAGATGTTGATACAGGGAATGCCAAGTTTTGAACCATGATCGGAATAAGTTGGAGCTGCACATGCTTTGTGGTTTTTTATTTCGGTGCACCATCAAAGCAAATTATACCTCTACTTAAAGCTGTTGCTTTGAAGTGAAAGATCTTGTAAAAAAACTATCAACTTATTTAAAAAACGACCCTAGTGACACAGAAAAAGTGTCAACTTCAACTGTGTCAATAGGGTCTATTCTATTTAGACATAATTTTTTAGCTTTGAGGTAAATGAGCCTATCCCGATAATCTATCCACCCAGTATTTGATAAGGCTAAAATTCAAGAATCCTTTCCAGTAATCTAATTTTCTTTCCC
>JAGROK010000170.1 GCA_020440285.1 Chlamydiia bacterium
AAGTCAGCGCTTGAGGTTTGATCCTATCGAAGCAGCCTCCTATCCAAGAGATAGGAGCGATGCAGATAGGGTTAAAGATCAAGATGCTGACGCAGGGAAAAATCAATTTTTGAATCATGAGCGGTATAAAATCAGATGTCTAATTTTTCCTTTATAAAAATGCTTTTTTTTACCATTATGGGCCTATCCCAATATTCAAATGAGAGAGTTGAATGACACTGAAAATCCCTTCGCTATGTAAAGAAATATTTGATCGATCGAAAGAGGTGATTCCTGGCGGAGTTAACTCTCCTGTACGGGCCTTTATAGGCCTTGGGATCGATCCCCTAGTTGTTGAGAAAGGAAAGGGGGATACGATTACCGATGTGGATGGAAGAACTTTTATTGATTATTGTATGAGCTGGGGGGCTCTTCTCCATGGCCATGCTCATGAAGAAATCGTTAAAAGAGGGACGGAGCGTCTCGCAAAGGGGAGCTCCTTTGGAATTGCAACGGAGGGTGAAGAAAAGCTTGCACGGATGATTGTTGAAGGGGTTAAAAGTATCGATCAGGTCCGCTTTGTTTCCTCTGGGACTGAGGCAACTATGACAGCTGTTCGTCTTGCAAGGGGGTATACCTCTCGCCCAATTATCATAAAATTTAATGGAAATTATCATGGCCACGCTGATGGGTTTTTGGTAAAGGCAGGCTCGGGGGTGGCTCAGTTCAGCAACACCTCTTCTTCTAGCGGAGTCCCAAAAGAGGTGGTCAAAAATACACTCTCTCTTCCCTATAACGATATAGAGACCTTTAAGAAGGTGATGAGAGATCCTTTTTACTCTCAATTTATTGCTGCAGTGATTTTGGAGCCTATAGCAGCAAATATGGGGGTTGTCCCCTCTACCCAAGAATTTTTGGAAGAGGTTAGGAAAGAGACGGAGCGGGTTTCGGCAGTCCTTATCTTTGATGAGGTGATTACAGGATTTCGTGTAAGGTATGGAGGAGCGCAGGAGCTGTTTGGAATCACTCCTGATTTAACCTGTTTTGGAAAAATTATTGGAGGGGGATTTCCTGCCGCAGCCTTTGGGGGGAAAAGAGAAATCATGGAACATCTTGCCCCTAATGGAAAGGTTTATCAAGCAGGAACCCTTTCTGGAAATCCCGTTGCAATGGAAGGGGGACTTGCGACCCTTGAGATAGCGCGCGCTCCCCATTTTTATGAGACTCTTGAAAAAAAGACGCAGATGATTACAAAACCTGTTCAAGAGGCCCTTTTAAGAAAGAACCAAGTAGCGGTTCTCCAAGAATCAACTGGGATGTTTACCCTCTTTTGGGGAGTGCAATCGGTCTCCTCGTTTGAGGATTTAAAAGATCTAGATAAAGAGCGGTTTAATGAGTACTTTCATTTTATGTTGGACAGGGGAATTTACCTTTCACCTTCTCCTTATGAAGCGTGCTTTATTTCAGCTGCTCATACGGAGGCCCATTTAGAAAAAACCCGAGATGCAATTTTAGAATTTATTGAGCGATGCTAAAAAAAATTTTCTCCTTTCTTTTCCTATTAAGTTGTGTTTTTGCTAAAGACACTTACTTGCACATGGAGGGATACCTAGGGAAGGAGCTCACTAATGCAATGGCTCAGACCCTAGATCAAGGAAAAGAGGGAGAGAGGATCATTATTCACTTAAGCTCTTCTTCAGGGGAAATCGATGAGGTTATTTCTTTAGCGCAGAAAATTTATGATCTCAAGGTTCGGAGGGATAAATACATTATTGTATTCATTCAGGGAAAAGCAGTAGGACCTGCAGCGATCTTTCCCTTTCTTGCAGATGAGCTTATCGCAACCCCCCTTGTTGCATGGGGCGACATCCCTTATGGCACTAAGGGGCAGATGACACAAAAAGATATCTCCTCTGCAGTTAAACCAATGATTAACCAGAGTAGAAAGAATGCGCAAACACTTGACATCTTAGCTGATGCAATGGTCGATCCCCACTACCAGTTGATCTATGAAAATGGAGAAGGGCACATTGAAAAAGAAAGGGAGAGACAGTTTGATCCCCTTGTTCTAAATATTCGAGGGATGCAGTCTTTGGCTTTAGTGAATAAGGTCCTTACAGATGAGGAGTTTGTTGATCAATATTTTTCAAAAACCCACCTCGATATTTATGCTCAGAAAAGAGTTCCTAAAGAAGACCTAAGTGAGACCTTTAAGAAGTATATCTCTTATAGCGAAACAGAGGAAAACTACATTGGATATCTAAGTATTGGAAACAATCGCCCGATTGATCAGTCAACCTATATCTATGTGAAATTCGTACTCAAAAACTTTGTTGAAAAAGGGGTGCGCTTTGTCATTTTAGATCTTAATACCCCAGGAGGGGAAGTTCTTGCAGCGTTAAAAATTGTTGATCTTCTTCAGAAGCTTGATATTGAGCACCACATTCCTGTTGTTGCCTTCATCCACGACTGGGCCGTTTCTGCTGGAGCAATGCTCGCTTATTCATCTCGATTTATTGGAATTGAGCAGGGTTCTGTTATGGGAGCTGCAGAACCGGTGATCTTAGGAAAAGAAGGAGAGATGGCTTCCGAATCTGAAAAAATCAACTCCACTCTTCGAGCTCAAATGGGAACTCTTGCCAGTTTTTATGATAGAAGCCCTCTGATTGCAGAAGCGATGGTTGACAAAGATATCATCCTTGTTTTGAGAGACCATCAGATTGTTAAGCTTCATGATATGGGAGAAATCCGCTCAACAGGGCCTCATCCTGATCAGTTGATTACAACAAAGGGGAGTCTCCTCACGCTCAATGGTGAGAAATTAATGGAGTATGGAGTTGCAAACTTCATGGTTTCCTCAACCCCAGGGGGGATAATAACGGAAAAGGAGCTTAAAAAAGGAGAGTGGCCCGCCAGTCGCTACCCTGTTTTTCAAGAACCTTTTTTTTCTCGTATTCCCCATGCGATAATGATCGACTACCACGATTGGCGGGTAGGTTTTTTCACTATTTTAACCCATCCTGCTGTTGCTTCTCTTCTTTTAATCGGCCTTGTAATTGGCCTTTACATAGAGATCAATACCCCAGGGTTTGGCGTTCCAGGATCGATTGCTCTTGTTTGTTTGGCTCTTATTTTACTTTCTAGTTTTGCGAGTCAAGCGGTGAATTGGATAGAGATTATTATCCTTTGTGTGGGACTGGTTTTATTTGCTTTAGAGCTTTTTGTGATCCCTGGTTTTGGAGTTGTAGGAATTTTGGGGATTATCTTAACGATTATAGGTCTATTTGCTCTGATGCTTCCGGGAATCGATAGGCTTAACTTCTTTGAAATTGAAACGTTTAGATTGGTTGGTGATGCCTTTATTAAAAGACTTGCCTGGCTTTTCGGAGGGCTTGCTTTTGCCATTCTAATGATTTTATTAATGGCCCACTTTTTTTCGCATCGCTATTTCCGTTTTTCTAAACTTCCATTGAAAGGGAGGCGAGAATTAGGAATGCCTGAAATAGGGGATTTAGGAGAGAGTGTTACCCCTCTGTGCCCTTCTGGAAAAGTCTATATCGGAGAGAGCTTTTTCGATGGGTGTACACAAGGGGAGTTTCTTGATAAACACACTCCGGTTAAAGTGATAAGCATCGAAGGGACCAAGGTTGTTGTAAAGCAGATTAAAGAACACAAGGACTTTTCATGATTGTTGCGATAGGAATAGCTTTATTGAGTCTTTTGTTGATCTATCTAGAGTTTTTTGTCCCTGGAGGAGTTCTAGGAGTAATTGGAGGAATTGGTTTCGTTTTCTCTTTTATTTTTTATGCGTGGATGGCGGGATCTTACTGGAGCTCTTTGATCTTTATCTTAATTATGACCACCCTCCTGGTTTTAATGGTTCAGTTGGCCCGATGGAAAATGAAACGAAAATCTTCCTTGCTTGCTCGCAAAGAACTTATTGGAGCAGAAGGAGAAGCATTGACCGACCTTAATCCTTCAGGGCATGTCATGGCCCAAGGAAAGAGCTATAAAGCTGTTTCTCAAAGTGGTTATATAAAAAAAGGGGAAGGTGTCAAAGTTATTGGAGGAAAGGGGACTCGCCTTATCTGCATAAGAGCTATTCCTTAAATTTTTTGACAGAAATCCTTTCCAATAAATCTTTTGTGAAGTAAATTCTTTTCTACTAATTTAGCGAGGTGACACTAATGGTGGGAAGAATTGAAGATACTTTAAGAAAATTTGTCGAACCAGGATTTTTTGAAAACGACTTTACTTACATAGATGCAAATCTTTTAAGGGTGGATCATGAAACGGTAAGTGACCCTGACCGGAGATATCATGGGTATTTAGACTCAGCTGAAGAAGCAGCAGAATTTATTAAAAGAAGATTCACTTACTATCGAGATAGTCACACCGGTCACTGGAGAATTGCTGGTGAGCCAAACGAACTTCCAGGGAAAATGGGGCTTCTTGCCCTTTCAACCCCCTTTGTCTATGTTGCAAGTTTGATCAAAAGACTTGCTGAAGGGTTCTTCCTTTTAACTGGCATTTTCTATGAAACTCTTTCAGATATTTACGAGTATAAAAATGAGGACAACCTTGCTGAAAGATTTACTGAAAACTTTAATCGCCACCTTGCAGAAAAAAAAGGGCAATTTGAAGCTCTTTGGAAGAAAATGCAAGAGGACTTTAACTATGCAGCTGCAATGGAGCTTTCAGCAATTAACGCGACGGTTTCTACAGATGAAACAGAGCTCGTTCGGATGCAAGTCATCTTCTCAGAAATGGAATATCGGTGGAACAATAGGATAGACCCTTTGAAAACCCCAACCTATCAAGCTGCTAATTTTTACAAGCAGTATATGAAAACGCAAAATCCGAAATTATGGATTTATCTCGTTAAAGAGAGTCTGGAAGAGGGGCGAAGAGTTCAGTTAGATGGGGTGATAAGGTCTCTAATGCCTGAAGGTGAGACTCTTTCTCCGGGGCGATGGCTTGATTTGCAGATCGATGCCATTCGAAAACATCGGATTACTCCTCAAGACATTTTAGTACTTAAAGAGCTGGTTCAGGAAGAGGCATTTGGAAATTTAAGCCCTATACAATTGATTCGCTCTACGCATTTAAAAAATGCATTTCGAAATCATGAACTTTCCCGAAGTGAAGGATTTATCATTTATGGATGTGCGTATCCAGTGGAAAAAGAGGAGCGCATTAAGCCTATTGCAGGTAGAGAGGCAACTAGCTACCGCGGATTGCTTGAATTAAGAGCGGCGCAGTTGAGGGGTCCAGAAGATCTTTAAAAACATTCTTTAGCGAAAAAGGGCACTTTGCTACAGTGCAGATTAATGGAAAAAATAGGTGTTATTGCTGATGGGAAAGAATGTTGCACAAAAACTCATTGAAAGTCATTTAATAGAGGGAAAGATGATCCCTGGCGAGGAGATTGGGATTAAGATTGACCATACTCTCACTCAGGATGCAACGGGAACCATGGTCATGCTCGAGCTTGAAGCGATGGGGCTCAAAGAGCCAAAGACTGAAGTTTCATGTCAATATGTTGATCATAACATTATCCAAAACGATTACAAAAACCCTGACGATCACCTCTTTTTGTGGAGTGCAACGCGTAAATTTGGACTGTGGTTTAGCAAGCCTGGAAATGGAGTAAGCCACCCTGTTCACATGGAAAAACTTGGGATTCCAGGGAAAACGATGGTAGGTTCTGATAGCCATACCCCTGCTGCTGGAAGCTTGGGGATGCTCGCGATTGGAACGGGAGGGCTTGAAGTTGCTTTAGCGATTGCTGGAGAGCCTTTCTATATCAATATGCCAAAGATTATGGGGGTAAAGCTAACAGGAAAACTTCCCGATTGGGTGAGCGCTAAAGATGTGATTTTAGAAATGCTTCGTCGCCATGATGTGGCTGGAGGAGTGGGTAAAATTATCGAATATTACGGCCCAGGGCTGGAGAATCTTTCTGCGATGGATCGCCATGTGATCACTAATATGGGAGCAGAACTGGGAGCGACAACAAGTGTTTTTCCCTCTGACAGTGAAACGAAACGGTTTATGGAACTTCATGGGAGGGGAAAAGATTGGGTTGAGCTAAAAGCTGATCCCGATGCAACTTATGATGAGCACGATGAGATCGACCTTTCAAAGCTTGAGCCCTTGATTGCGTGCCCTAGCAGTCCTGGCAATGTTGTCCCTGTTAGTGAGGTGGCAGGAAAACCTATTTTTCAGTCGATGATTGGCTCCTCTGCAAACCCAGGAATGAGAGACTTTGCGATCGCTGCTATGATCATCGAAGGGAAAAAATCGAAAGACCAGGTCTCCTTTGATATCAACCCTTCCTCTAGACAGATTTTAGAAAATCTCACAAGTGGAGGATATCTCAACTCACTCATTAGGGCAGGGGCAAGGATTCACCAAGCAGGGTGCAATGGATGTATTGGGATGGGACAGGCCCCTGCGTCAGGAAAAATTAGCCTTCGAACCAATCCCCGCAATTTTCCTGGGCGATCAGGAACAAAGGAAGATCAGGTTTACCTTTGTAGCCCAGAAACCGCAGTCGCTTCTGCAATGACTGGGGTGATTACAGATCCTCGCACTTTAGGAATCCCTTATCCAAAGTACCAAGAGCCGACTAAAATTGAGCTTGTCGATGAGCTTTCTCCTCCAGGAGAAAAACAAGAATTAATCATGGGGCCTAACATTAAGCCCCTTCCAAAGTTCGATCCCCTTTCAGATCATATTGAAGGACCTGTTCTTCTAAAGATGGGGGATAATATTTCAACAGATGAGATTCTTCCTGCGGGGACAAAAGTGCTCCCTTTTCGAAGTAACATCCCTGAGATTAGCAAATTTACCTTTGGCCAAGTCGATGAAACCTACTACGACAGGGCAATGAAGCATCAGAAAACCGGCTCTCTTGTCATTGGAGGAAATAACTATGGGCAAGGATCGAGTCGTGAACATGCTGCGATCTCTCCCCGTTATTTGGGAGTAAAGGCAGTGATTGCAAAAAGTTATGCCCGCATTCACCGGAAAAACCTATGCAACTTTGGAATTCTCCCTCTTGTTTTTGTCAATCCTGCAGACCACGATAAAATCACTCAGGAAGATATTATCGAGATCAAAAATGTCCGAAAGGATATTGAAAATGATGATGAGTTTGAAGTGTTTAATAAAACAAAAAATGAGAGTTACCGCGTGGCTCATAACCTCTCTCAAAGAGAAAAAGAATCGATTCTAAAGGGGAGCTTAATTAACATTGCATTGGAGAAGCATAAGTGATTTTATTCATTGTCCGCGTTATCATTACCCTTATTGTTGTCCTTTTGTGTGCCCATTTTCTCCCTGGGCTCTACGTTAAAGATACGACGGATGCTATCTTTTTTGGCCTCATTTTAGCGGTGATCAATTCAAGCGTTCGCCCTGTCTTGACCCTCCTAACCCTTCCTATTTCTATCTTTACCCTGGGCCTTTTCCTCCTTGTTATCAATGCTTTCACCTTCTGGCTGGCCAGTGAGATCTCCTACGGGGTCCATATCTCAACTTTTTGGGGGGCTTTTTGGGGAGGGGCTATCATCTGGGTTACCGGTATCTTCACCAATCGCCTCATTTGGAGTAGGCGAACCTACTGAAAATCAACAGGTTAAAAACTTAGTTAATTTTAATTAATAATTATGGTATAATTAACAATCTATTAATTATAATTCAGGCATTAATAATGGAAAACTCTTTTTTTAAATCAACGCTTTTAGGAAATGAAGGATCTTATAATATTTTTGGCATAGATGTTGAGTTTAAAGACGAGCTCCCGTCAGAACTTTCTCCCCCTAACTTAGATGGGGCAGGGTTTATTTCACGATTAGCATTTAGATGCATAAGTAGTAATGTTTTTCGTTTGATTACTCAAAGTTATATTCATGTGCTTGTGCATGAAATGAGTCATGCTTTGGCCTGTAAGATTCTTATTGGTCAAGATGCATCAGTGCGAGTGTTTACAAAGCTTTGCTTAGGAAAGACAGATTTGCCTTCGCTTACGCGGAGTGCTTCAGATTGGACCCAAACCGCGATCGACCTTGCAGGGCCTATGGGAAGCATTGCTTTTTCTAGCTGCAAGCTAGTTGCAGCTACAGCATTAAAAAACCACCTACCTTTTCCAATTGCATTAACTCTAGGAAGCGGAGCAGCGCTTTGGATATCTGGAGAGCTTCTTTATGCGTATGTTTCGGGTTCAAATATGGATTATGGTGATTTTGGCTGTATTGCAAGGCGTGAAAAGAGTCACTTAATACTTGCAAATTTAATCCTTGTTAGCCAGTGCTGTTTAGGAATATTTGCAGCAATCAAATTTGCTGCTTAAAATAATAATTTTATAGGTGAATAATGGAATTAGTTCGTGACAAGTTAATGTTTGAAATTGAAAATTCTTTTTTAATTGCTGAGTATTCAAAAAAACCAGCTGAAATGCAAAAGCTGGGCGCTAAGATCGAAGATTTAAGGGGAACTCTTCTTACGCATCAAGATGCATTTCAAGAAGTCATTAATCAATACGACCAACGTTATCTGGGGCTCATTTCAAAAGAGGCTCCCAATCCCACAAGACAAACTCCAAAGCCAGCTCCTAAACCAAAGCCTCAACAAGTGCAACCCCCTTCTCCTTTAATCGTAGGAACAATCAACCAGAAAGCAAATGCAAAGGGATATGGCGAGACATGTTCGGGGACAGCTGTTGCCTTTTTAGCAAAGACTTTAACAGAAAACCGTCCCACCATCAATGGCCAATTTATTGACGATGTTGTGAGAGAAGGAAACGAGGCTTACGATGCAATCTATTCAAGAAAGCAAGCTTATATGAAGACCGTTTCTGGCATTGATGAAGAAAGTGCTGCATCAAGGCAACTTGCAGCGATGGATATTCAGGAGGCTTTTGCTGATCGATTGTCTCCAGGAAAAAGTCCTGGAATGGTTGAAGTAAAAAATTCTGCAGAACTTACCAACGCTCTTCGATCTGGTGTGAACCAACTCCTAGCGGATGGCCATAAGTTTTTTGGGATGACACTAACCCTAAATGGAAAGACCTATGCTCTTACTGTGGATGCTAGAGGAAGAGAGCCGCAGTTCATTTTCTTTGATTCTCATGGAACAGGGGAGAGTTTAGGGAACGCCTTTGCTTTGCAAACAACAAATAGGGAAGCTCTTTTTAGAAAGATTGGAGAGACTGCTGAATTCGTTAACCATACCATTGACTCCAATCTTGCAGCAATACTTTCTAAAGATGAGCTTACGCAGCTTCAAGAAAACTATGACAAAGAGTCGAGGCATAATCGACTTGGCGCCTATGTTGTTATTCCTAATGTTCAACCGCAAGGGTGGTCTTTCTCTGGCTATTGCACAATAAGCTAGCAAAACAGGTTACATCTGGGATAAAAGAAAAGGTTAACAAAAAAAGCTTTATTATGCTAGGCTCCTGATCTTGTGAATGTTGTCGGAGCATAACGCATATGAAAAAGCTTGTCGTAGCCCTTTTGGGATCTGTTTTTGTTTTAACAAGTTGCCACGTCTCTAGCCGGACGTCAATGTATGGAAGTGGAGGGAGAACCTCCTACAATGTTGCTGCGCAAAACACTACAAATCAAGAGCTCCTTTTAAACCTTGTTCGCCTTCGCTATTCCGATACCCCCTATTTTTTAGAGCTGAGTGGAATCACTACCCAGTTTAACTTTACGGGAAAGCTTTTGCCATCGATCAAGATTCCTGGTTTTGATGAGGAAAATCCTGCTGGGTTGGGAGGGGAGTTTGCTTGGTCAAACCAGCCTACTATTCAGTATTCACCTCTTGGGGGAAAAGATTTTGCGATCCAACTGATGCAACCCCTTGACCTTCGAATCATTCAGGGGCTTATTTTGACTGGATGGGATGTTGACCGGGTTTTCCGCCTCCTTATCCAAAATATGGCAGATCTTTCTAATGCAACATCTGCATCAGGACCGATTCCTTCTTCTCCACCAAATTATAAAAAGTTCTTCGAGTGTCTCCACCTCCTTCGCCATTTTCAAGCAATCGGCCAACTCAAGATAGGGCTTCGCTATATACCCTATGATGGTAAAGACATTCCTGAGGATGAGATTTATAAGCAACGCCCCAATGCAATTCAGGTCTCTTTTCCCGTGAATGGGGAAGATTCCGATCGTCTTGCTGAGCTTTTAGAGGGGGTGAAGAAATCAAAAGGGCGCTACGTTCTGAATATGAGACAAGCCTATAATGAGGAGGCTGAAATTGGTGTGATGACCCGCTCCCTTCTTGGTACAATGTATTACCTCAGCTTGGGAGTTCAGGTTCCTTGCAGGGACATGACCTCAGGCGTTGTAGCTTTGACTCAAAATACCGATGGTTCTATCTTTGACTGGAATGAGATCATCGGAGATCTTTTCACCGTTCATTGCAGCCCCTACTATCCTCAAAATGCGTATCTTGCCATTTCTTACCGGGGAAATTGGTTTTATATTGACGATAGCGATATCAATTCAAAGAGGACTTTTGTCCTCTTACAGCAGATCTATAACCTTCAGGCAAAGCAGCAGGAAAAAGAAGGGCCCTTGCTGACGATTCCCCTTGGAACGTCAGGTTAACCCTAAAACGCCATTTTTAAGTAGGAAGTAACGAGCGGCATCGTGGCTTAGTCTTCCTTCTTCAAAAAGGTTTTTTCCAAAGATCTCTTGGGTTTCAAACCAATTGCGGAGCTTTTGCTCTGTTAGGCGCTCATTTGCATCTTGCACCCATCTGATCACATTTTCTTCTGTATAATGTTCTTCAAAAAATCTTTGCCGCACATTTCTTACCCAATAAAAATAGAGAAGGCGAAGTCCTCGAGTGCTTTCTTCATCAATCGTGACATCTTCATCTGCTCCATCTAGATGCATCCCGATTGGCTCTCCATAGTAGTAGAGATAACTGTTCCAAAATTGGACTGTCTCTACTCCACCAAATAAGCGATTATAAATATCTGGCTTCCAGCTTGTCTCTTTTTTAATGACATCGCTTAGGTACTCTTCTTGCTTTTCTCTTAAGAGGTTGAAAAGGATCGCTTCTGCAGTCGAATCTTTCTCGAAGTATTTCTTATCGAGCTTAAAAAGAGCTTGCCGCATTTGGGGAGTGCTTGAATGGGCACACTGGTCTTGAATGACTTGAAAAAGGTCACCATTCATATCGACTCTAGTAAGCTTTTGTACAATCACCTGAAGGGTTTCAAAGTTTTCCGGATCAGCAATCTCGATTCCCTGAGAGGCAAGAGAAGAGCTAAAAGATTCCCCACTTAAGGCCCCTTTTTTCTTTTGCATTCGGTCGAGAAAAAGATTCACCCCCTCTGAGTAGTCGGTATTTTCTGCAGCTCCGCGGAGCAAGTTTAAGTCTTGGATAAAGCCTTCATAAGGCTTTGCTACTTCAACCTGCTTAGGTTGTCTCCCTAGATGTTCTGGGTTGATACCTGTTTGGAGATCTGCCATTTCATCAAATGTTTTTCCCTCTCCTGAAGAGACAATATTGGCTTCGTAGGATCCAAAAAGGTAGGGGGCGTATATCCTTTCTCCGTAAGAGGCAAGGGTAAGAAGACCAAGCCCTCTTTGAAAATAACTTTCCTCAAAGACAATCGTATAAAAAAGGGCGGTATATCCCAGCACCTTTTGGATGGGTTCTCGATGCTCGTAAGAAATTTGGTCTCGATCTAAAATGACCTCTACTCCATATCCCAAAGCTGTTGCAATCACATACCGATAGTGGCGAATCGATGCCAAGTAGACCGTTGCAAAAACAAACGAGATCTTTGCTGTATTGCCAACATTTTCACTGACAGAGGTTGTGACAGCATTAGGAAAATAGGTTGCAATAACCCCTATCGGAATAGGGGATAAAGTGAGAGCAAATAGGATGCGATTTGAAAAAAAGCTCTTGTTTTTAAGCTCATAGCATAGGGCAATTTGTGAAAGGGCTCCTCCCACGAG
>JAGROK010000171.1 GCA_020440285.1 Chlamydiia bacterium
ATTCTTTGCACAAGATGTAAACGGCTGTCATGATGAAGAAGATGGGGATCAGCACCTTCCATGAAATGCTAAATTGTGCAATGACATAAAAGCCGACAAAGACAAAGAGACTAATCGCTGCATCATTAAAGCGTCCTGTGAGAAACTGTCTAAGGGCGAGGGGAATTCCGATCACGAGCATGATCGAGGGCCACCAGTTATCGAGGTAGAGGACGATAGCAAATCCGATTAAAAAAAGAGCGGTTGAAAGGGCTTTTGCTTTGTTTTTTGCAATGAGTGGTTTTGCCATTTTAAATCCCTAGTGGAGTAGTTTGTATTTTTTCTTTGTTGCTTGCTTTTGTTTAGGTGAAACAAAAGAGCTTTTATGGTTGGAGATAATAGCTTCTGGGTAAGAGCGCATCTTCTCTACAAGAGCGTCTGGGAAGAACTCAGACAAAATACTGGGCGCTTCATCCCCTCTTTCTGCCATTTGGCTAGCGCTATAAAGGCAAAGGCCCACTCCAGCTCCTTTTCCATAGCCTTCAAAAACAGCGGTATTCCCCTTAATGCTCACAGAAAAGTCATTACTCCTGAGTTTTTCTTGGCCAAGAGCCTTTTGCAAAGTAGAAAACTCAATATCTTCCTTATGGGTCCCATCATGGAGACGGGCGGCATAAACCCTTCCTGAAAAATGGTCAACAAAGAGATCAATTCCCGTTACTCGGTTTGTCTTGACCACCTTGGCAAGTTCTTGAGTGTCGATATTGAGCGACCAGTGAGTTTCCTGGCGAGATTTACTCGCAAAGGGGGACTCAACACCTCTTGGGGTTGAAGCACTTTTTCGAAAGATCGAGGAATAACTTGCAGTTTTCCCTCCTGAGTTTTCTGTCCAACTGCAAGGAAAGGGTTGCCCCTCATAGGTCATTATGAGGTAGCGGGTGTTATCAACCCCTTTATCGATCTCGAGGTTTTGAAGGGTAAGACCCGATCCGTGATAGTTCACATCAGTTGCAGTCACATGCCAAAAAGCGCCGTGATTAAGGAGCGCTTTATAATAAGCATCTGTTCGGGCAATGATTGCAATGGCATCCACCACATTGGGAGAAAGTCCTCTTAAACCCTTTTCTGATAGGGTCGCTTTAACATAACTTTCGACGTCCACTTCGTTAATCACACTGATCTTTCCTTCAACATAGTAGACTTCAATCGCTCCCCGATATTGCACTCCATTAATGAGGAAAGTGGTTTCACTACTTGTTGGAGCCACCTGCAGCTGGAAAATTCCTAAGAAGTTTTCCCCCCACTTAATTCCCTCTTCGTGGGGATAGAGATAGAACCGTTTTCCTCGCCTTCCAGAGCTTAATTTCTTCCCATTTTCTGGATTGTTCACTACAAAGGGGCCCCTTGCTTCGAGGAGAATACCTTCTGAGTCTTTTTCTAAGAGAACCTTGATTGTTGCAGGTTTTCCCGTTTCGTTTTCCTGTGTTTTGACTCCTTCTTTGCAATAGACAAAGAGTGGAAATAGAAGAATGAAGCATAGGTGTTTAATTTTCATCGAGCACTTCTCCAGAAAATTGGCGGGAAGCAAAAGAGCGTCCCAGATGTTGATAGGCCAGTTTTGTCACTTCTCTTCCCCGCTGCGTTCTGCGGATAAATCCTTGCATGATCAAGAAAGGTTCATTGACCTCTTCTAATGTGGATGACTCTTCACCAAGAGCGGCAGCGATTGTTCCAATGCCAACTGGTCCCCCTTCGTGATGGTCGATAATATGTTCGAGCATCCGTTTGTCCATCTCATCAAGGCCGCGGTAATCAATATCAAGCATTTCTAAAGCGGTGCGGGTTGAAATCTTATCTAACTTACTATTTGTTCTCATCTGAGAATAGTCACGGACCCACTTCAGAAGGTTGTTTGCAATTCGGGGGGTTCCACGCGATCTTTTTGCAATCTCTAAAATCGACTCTTCGTTGATATCAACACTTAAGATAGACGAAGAGCGGGAGAGGATGTTTGCAACGAGCTCTGAAGGATAGTAATCTAGGCGGCAGGTAAATCCAAAACGGGAGCGTAGAGGAGCACTGAGAAGACCCATTCGAGTGGTTGCTCCGATCAAGGTGAAGGGATTGAGTTTGACTTGAACGCTTCGTGCTTGGGGTCCTGAATCAAGCATGAGATCGAGAGAAAAGTCTTCCATTGCGGGATAAAGATACTCTTCAACTGCTCGGTTTAAACGGTGGATTTCATCGATAAAGAGGATATCACCCTCTTTTAAATTGGTTAGAATTCCTGCTAGGTCTGCAGGTTTTTCGATTGATGGTCCAGAGGCAACGATGAGGTCTGTTCCCATTTCACTTGCGACGATATGGGCAAGAGTTGTTTTTCCAAGTCCCGGAGGGCCATAAAAGAGGGAGTGACCAAGAGCTTCACCCCGCTTTTTTGCAGCTCCCACAAAAACGTCGAGTTTGTCACGGACCGCAGGCTGACCAATGAATTCACTTAAAGAGCTTGGTCGAAGTTTCACTTCCAGTTTCTGATCTCGTTTTGTCCAAGAAGATTGTACAAATGGTGGTTTCGTCATTTTTCGCATACCTATTCATTCATGCCTTTGAGAAAATAGTAGCAAGAAAAGGATTTCAAGCGCTATACCTAATCTACAAAAGGATGAAAAAAATACAACCCATCTAGGTGATACAATGAGTTTACAGGCAGATAAGTGGATAAGAAAGATGTCTCTTGAAGAGGGGATGATAGAGCCTTTCGTTGATTCTCAAGTGCGAAGCATTGAAAATCATAAGATTGTTAGCTATGGTCTTTCTAGTTATGGTTACGACGTTCGTGTAGGGAATCGCTTTAAAGTGTTTACGAATGTCCATAACTCTATGGTCGATCCTAAGAATTTTACTGAAGATGCTTTTGTCGATATTGAAGGGGATTACTGCATTATTCCACCCAATTCGTTTGCCCTTGCATCCACGGTTGAATATTTTCGCATTCCTCGGAATTGCTTAACGATTTGCCTTGGTAAGTCGACCTATGCTCGATGTGGGATTATTGTGAATGTAACCCCTTTTGAACCTGAATGGGAAGGACATGTGACGATTGAGATTTCCAATACAACCCCTCTCCCTGCAAAAATCTACTCCAATGAAGGGATTGCGCAAGTTCTTTTCTTTGAGGCAAAGCAGATGTGTGAAGTTTCCTATGCCGATCGGTCTGGAAAGTATATGAAGCAAAGGGGGATCACGGTTCCTTCGGTATAGCCATGCGATTTCATCTCTTTCTTCTTAAGAACTGGTGGGTGATTGCCTTTGTTTCAATGGCAGGAGCGATTTACTTTCAGTCTATCCACAAGAAGAATCAATTAGTTGCATCGCTCCAAGGAAAAGTCGATCTTTTAACCCAAGCAAAACTCGATGCTTTAGAGAGAAAAGAAGAGCTCCTTTTTCGCATTCAAAGTCAGGAAGATCCCGATTTTATCGAGCTTGTTTTGAAAGAGAGGCTAGGGGTGACGGGAGAAGGAGAGCTTAAGGTGGTATTGCAATGACCCTTCCGATTCTAATTGTGGTTCTTGCTGTTTTGATTTTCATGTCAGCGTTTCTTTCAGCGTCGGAAACAGCCCTTTTCTCTCTCTCATCGATGAAGGTGCGTGCTTATCGCCATGGGGGCGATCCTCGTGGAAAGCTCATTGCCCGCCTCCTTTCGCAGCCCCGTAAACTCCTTGTGACGATTTTAATGCTCAACGTTGTGATGAACATTTTGGTTCAGAACGTGGTCTCGGGGATTTTTGGAACATTTTCTAGTTGGGCCTTTACCGTGGGAATTCCTCTAGCCTTAACCCTTATTTTTGGTGAAGTCATTCCTAAGACAATCGCTTATGCAAGAAATAGTTGGATTGCTTATCACGCAGCCCCCTTTATCAGGGGGGTAGAATGGCTCCTTAAACCGATTCGTGATGCCATTACCTTCATCACCACAGGGATTTCGAAGTTTTTTTTCTTTTATCTTCGCATAGAAAAAGAGATTGGCATTGAAGAACTTAAACTGGCCCTTCGGACCTCTCAAGAAACAGGGGCGGTTAGCACAGAAGAGGCAAAGCTTGTTCGTGGTTATCTCAATCTTGAAGAAGATATCGTTAAGGAGTTGATGAGTCCAAGAAACGAGGTAATTTTCTTTAACATTAATGACCCCATTTCTGAGCTTGTCCGCCTCTTAGTCGATGAAGAGTGCACCCGCATTCCTGTCTGCAATGGGAATATTGAAAATGTTCTTGGAGTGATGACAAGTGGAAGCTTTTTTCTCCATCGAGAGCACTTTAAGTGTTCTCATGATATCATCCCTTTTCTTCGCAAACCCCACTATGTTCCCGAGTCAATGATCAGCCGCACCCTCCTTGAGCACTTTTATAAAATTCAAGAGACGTTGGTGATCGTTGTTGATGAGTATGGGTCGGTATCGGGACTCATCACCCTAGAAGATTTGGTGGAAACCGTGATAGGGCAAATCGCAGACCGAAGAGATGAAAAGAGTCACTATACGCAGCCCTCCCCAGATATTGTTATCGCAAGTGGTAAACTTGAGCTCATTGAGTTTGAGGAGATTTTTGATTATCACTTAGAAAGTCCCAATAATATGGCAACAATTGGGGGATGGCTTACCGAAGCTTTAGGTGATATTCCTAAAAGTGGAACAAAGATTGAAAAGCATGGATTTCTCTTCCATGTTCTTGCCTCTGATATTAACCGGGTCAGAAGAGTTTATATTCGCCGCCTTAAACCCACAAAGAGGAAAAAAGATGGCTGATTGGGCTTTTTTCCTTATTTTGGTCCTTGTCTCTCTCATCATCCAAGGATTTTACTCTATGCTTGAGATGGCTTCGGTTTCGTTTAACCGGGTCCGCCTTCAATTTTATGTCAGTCAAGGGAATCGAAGGGCAAAATGGCTGAGCTATTTACTTAACCATCCCACCCGCCTTTTTGGGACGACTCTGATTGGAGTTAACGCCGCTATGCAATTTGGATCGGAGTGTGCTAGGCGCTTTTACTCCTCTCTTGATATAAGTCCCGATTGGGCTCCGATCACACAAATCTTTGTCGTTTTAATCTTCGCAGAACTTTCTCCGATGTTTGCTGCTCGCCGCTATGCTGAAAATGTTTGCATGTTGGGAGTTCCCATCATCTACATCACCTCTTTTATTTTGCGCCCTTTGATTTTTATCCTTGATTTGATTTGTCGCCTTATAAACGTTATTTTTGGAGTAAAGGCGAGTTCAGGCCTTTACCTCACAAGGGAAGAGCTCCAAAAAGCGATAGAAGAGAGAGAAGATGTCCCCCACGAAGAGCTTGACCCCGTCCTTATTAACATCTTTTCCCTTAAAAGTAAGACAGCCAAAAATCTCATGGATCCCTTGGAAGGGATGAAATGCATTGGATCAGAAAAAACCGTTGGCGATCTGAAAAAGCTTCTCAATCGACAACCCTTCCCCTTTATCCCTGTTTATCATAAAAGTCCTAAAAATATTGTGGCTGTTGCCTATCCTCGAGACCTACTGCGCCATAGTGATGAGACCCGCCTCCGCGCCTACTGCCGCCCTCCATGGTTCATTACTCAAACAAACTCCATCCTCGAAATTATGAAAGAGTTTCGACAAAATAACCAAAGCCTTGCCATTGTCCTCAATGAGAAAGGGGAGGGGGTTGGCACCCTTACCCTTGATGCTGTTGTGGATGAGATTTTTGGTCATCGAGATGATTGGATTTCTTTTGGAGAATATACTCCTGAGCAGCGCAAGGTTCTCGTCGATCGTTCTTTCCCAGGAAGTACCCTTGTTGCCGACATCAATAAATGGCTCCATATTAACCTTCCCATCAAAGAAGAGGGCGAGACCCTCGAAGAGCTCATGGAGCTTTCCCTTGGGCGCCGCCCCGATCTTGGAGATACGGTTCGAGTCGATTCTTTCGAGCTCTCCGTTGAAGAGACCTCCCTTATTGCTGGTCGCACCATCCTTATTAGCTCTGTCTCTTAGATTCTATCTCTTATAACAACGAAAAATTCCCCTGAAAGGTAAAAAAAATGACGAAAAATTGACTTGCAAGGGAAAAAAATCATATAGCTAAAGTAGTTTAAAATAGTAATAATTGGACAGAAGATTTTCATTAAAAATGAAGCGCGGAGAGCGAAGCTGGCTTCATGTAAGCCAGCAAGATCGAGCGTAAAATTTTCGGTGGAAAGATC
>JAGROK010000172.1 GCA_020440285.1 Chlamydiia bacterium
AGACCGCCCCTGCCCTTGTTGGTAGACCTTCCACTCCCCTTCAAGGCGATTTGCCTCTTTAGAGATCTCTTCCATGGAAAGATCTTCCCCTTTAAGGAGGGTGATCAGATGCTTCTTAAAGGTTTCTGGAGAGGACTCATTCATCTTATGGATAAGGGCCTTTACCTCTTCATTCGTTTTAAGATATTTAGAAAATTTCCATTGCACGGCGCGTCGAAGGGCAAACTGATTCCGGGAAAAAAACTCTTTGTATGAAAAAAGTTCAATGTCTTGTTTAGAACAAACAGATTCTGCTTGCTTGATGAGAGCTTCAAAGTGGTGACTCTTGGAATTGAGAATTTTTGATGTAAAAAGGGAAAGAGGTTTTTCTCGATTGCCCTTTTGGATGTATTTAAGAGCCGCATTTAGAAGAAAGAAGTTTAAACGTTGGGCATGTCCTTTCAACGGCTTTTCTTCTTTTTTAGAGGAGTTTTGGAGACTAAAGATTGACCGGACTCTTTTCAAAAGCTCGTTTTTAGGATGACTCATGGCTCACTGCATTCGGTTTATTTTGCGGGCGAGCTTAACAAAATCTTAATATTTTAGACAAGAAAAAACTTGATGTGGAGCTGGGGTATTACCCCGGAGTGCGACCTATTTTTCCCTTTAGGGCTGCATAAATTAAGTGAGATTTTTCACATCGAAATGATGGGCAGCTCCGCGAGCTGTCTAAGTTTCGATGTAAAAAAGATTGCCTGTTTATGTGGATGCTAAAGGGGGAAATAGGCCGCACTCTAGGGTATTACTTCTTTTTCCTGATGGTGGGATATCTGGGCATCCAAATGCTTTCCTCAACAGCTTTTTCAATATTTTGAGGAGGGTTTTTGCAAATCCCCTCTTTAATCGCCTCGTTAGCAACAGCAATTGCCACATCTCGAGAGATCGCTCGAAGCTGAGTTAAACGGGGAAAAAGGGATGCATAAGGATTGTTAAGAATCGGAGCATATTTGCTTAAGACTTCGGCCGCTTCCAAAAACATGCCATCTGTCACACGCGTTGCTTTAGAAGCAATGACCCCAAGGCCAACACCTGGAAAAATAAAGACGTTGTTACACTGCCCAATTACATAGCTCTTCCCCTCATATTCAACAGGTTTAAAGGGACTTCCCGTTGCAATGAGCGCCTGCCCTTTTGTCCATTTCATGAGGTCCTCTGGATGAGCCTCGGTTTTTGAGGTTGGATTTGAAAGGGGAAAGATAATGGGGCGAGGGGTGTGTTTTTTCATTTCTCTTACAACTTCTTCTGTAAAACTCCCGGGCTGCGTTGATGTTCCGATCAGGATCGTTGGTTTGACATGTTGAATGGTCTCAAGAAGGGAAATGTGTTGCATATCTTTCACTCCCCACTTCTCTATCTCCCCCTCTTCTTGAGCAAACCGCTTCTTTAACTCGTCTAGCCCTTCTGAGGCAGTATGAGCAAGTCCATTGCGACCCATCACAAAAATTGTCCTTTTTGCCTCCTCTCTTGGAACTCCTTCACGCATCATCGCCTGGGTGATGAGCTCTGCGATCCCAATTCCTGCAGAACCTGCTCCAAAAAGGACGATCCTTTGATCTTTGATATCTCCATCTACCCCTTTAATTGCAGCTAGTATCCCAGCAACCACAACTCCAGCAGTCCCTTGGATATCATCATTAAAGCAGCAAACTCGATCTCGATAACGATCGAGAATAGGTTGCGCTTGATCCTTTGCAAAGTCTTCCCATTGAATTAAAACGTTCGGAAACCGTTTTGTGATCGCTTGAACAAAGGCCTCGATAAAATTGTCATACTCTTTTCCACTTAAACGCTCATGCCTCCATCCCAAATAGAGGGGATCATTAAGAAGGGTCTTATTGTTAGTTCCAAGATCAAGGGTCACTGGTAAAGTATAAGCTGGGTGGATCCCCCCAAAGAGAGAATAAAGGGCCAGTTTGCCAATGGGAATCGCCATTCCTCCTACTCCAAGGTCTCCAAGACCAAGGATTCTCGCTCCATCTGTAACAACAATGACATCTACCCGATCTTTAGGAATATTATTTACCATCTCTTCAATACAATCTTTGTGAGGATAAGAGAGATAAACCCCGCGATGTTGGTTATAGAGATGGCTATAGTTGAGAGAAGCGTCCCCTACCGTTGGGGTATAGATATAAGGGAGCATCTCTTCCGGATGTTGACTACACAGGTAGTAAAAGAGGGTTTCATTCCGATCTTGAAGAGAGGAAAGGAAGGAATATCTACCTATATCGGTTCTCTTGTTCTGAAACTTATTATAAGCCCGATTGAACTGCTCTTCTATTGTCGATGTATAGTAGGGAAGGAGGCCATGAAGACCAAGCTCAGCTCTTTCTTCATTGGTAAATGCCGTTCCTTTATTGAGCAGAGGGTCATGCAAAATATGACTCGCATCTAAATCAACTTCAACAACTTCTTCACCATTTTTACTTGATCGCTTTACTTGATGCATTTCTATCCTCTCCAGCATTAACAGCATAAATATACTGCTTTATCGATCAAGCTTCAAGGAGTTTTTGCTCTTTTGACTTTCGAAAGTAAAAAATAACAGCAAAAATCCAAAGGACAAAAAGGGTAAAAGGGCCCCAGGAGTAGGCATAGGGAAGTTTCGAGGGGAAAAGAAATTGCACCCCTATCACAAAGATTGAGGCGAGTGCTTTGGCTGAGCGATAAGCAAATACATCAATGATCGCCTTTGCTTTAAATTTTTCATCATTTTTCAAGGGAACATAGAGCATTTCCTTAATAATGTTAAAAACAGAATAGTCAAAGGTTTTGATCACACTAAATCCATAAGTAATGACACCAAACGTAGGCTGCATCAATATTAAAAAAGCGTTTCCAAAAAGAATGCCTGGAACGATGAAGTGACTCTTTCTCAGTCCCAAAAATTTTACCAATAAAAATGTCGCAAAAAACTGAAGGCACAATTTACAAATATTCATCACTCCACACAGCTGACCATAAAACTGAGTTCTAAAGTCTTGAATAGGATATCTCTCTTGCAGGTAAGTGTTAAATTGATACTCCATAATGGTTGTTGAAAGCTGCATGAGAATGACGATCAAGAGAATGAACTGAAGGGAGGAGGAACTTCGGATTAGTTGAACCCCCCCCTCTGTTTTTTGAGTCTGAGTGGGAGCAACTTCTTTTATTTCAGTTTGTCGGAGCATGAGATAGTATGCCCCAATTAAAAGAAAATAGAGAGGAACGGTCAATATCAGGAGGTGCTCAGAGCCAAACTTAACTGCAAAAAACCCTGGGGCCATACTTCCAAAAACGGCACCTATTCCACTCACTCCAAAGATAATGCCGTAGAGATATTTTGCCCTCTTCATCTCAGTCCTTGTGTGAATCACCGACCATAGCTGCTGGAACATCAAAAGAACGTAAATATCTTTCCAGATATAAAAGAGAAATGAAAGGGAGGGAAACTGCTTAACATACAGGCCACAAAAGACATTGATTCCCATTGTTAACAAGGCTGTGGATAAAAGCATCCTAAAACACCCAAAACGGGGAAGAAGTTTGTTATAAAGGACAACAGTTAAAAGGTTTAAAGGAACGGTAAGGAGCCACGCATAAGGGTACAGCTTGACGCTATAGTGCGCTAGAAAAATCGAATTACTTATCGGTTTTGTGATGGCATACTCTGTCGTAATGAAAAATCCGCAGAGCATCGCAAACAGTAAAAACAGTTTTCCTTTCATGCCATGAATCTGTAAAAAAACATTTCTAGAGGTCATGGCAATATGATATCATGAACCTACTTCACTGTCTTTTCTAAAAAATTTACCATATTTAAGGGGAAGACCATAACACCAGGGTTTATACTCGTTAAAGTAAGTAATCCTCTTCCCTATTGTGGGATGGCTTGCTCTAAATATAATATAAAGATCTCCTGGCCAAGGGTTTGCAAGGTTTTTATTTGTCAGTGTCACAAAACCTGTTCCTGCTGCATGGTTCAAATGGGTCAACTCTAACCCAAACGTATCGGCATTATGTTCAAGTGTCCGAGAAAATAGGTAGTCTAAAGGGGTGAGAGCTAAAGAAAAAAACATATAGAGAAGAAGAACAAGAGGAAGAGAGGCGATATCTTTCATATCACTAAAGCCCATTTTTCTAGAGCATTTCTTTCGGAAAAAGAGTGAGGCAAGGTAAACAAGCCACAAAACAAAAAGGGTGATCAAGGTATAAACCAAGATCCCCCACCACATGTGGTGCAAGACGTAGTGTCCCATCTCATGCCCCACGACAAAAAGGAGCTCATCCTCTGTAAGTTCACTAATCGCTGTATCCCAAATCACAATCCGTTTGCTCGAACCGATTCCCGTGACATAAGCATTCACCCGGGATGTATCAGCGCTCATATCCACTTCATAAACCCGACTCCCCTCTATCCCTGCCCGGTTTGCTAAATCGAGAATTTTGTGCTCGAGTTCCTTGTTTTTCATGGGTCCAAATGTATTAAAAAGGGGGGCAATCCAAATGGGTTGAACGAAAATAAGGATGACAACCAAAGGGAAATTAAGAAGGCCAAAGTAGAGCCACCACCTTTTCGGAGAGACTCGAATGATCCCATACAAAATCCAAACTAAGATGATCCCCGTTCCAGTTGAAATTCCAGTGCCGAGCAAGTATTGATAAAACCATCTCCCTATCGATTGGTGAGAAAGGGAGTAGTCATGGAGGCGGATGTAGCCAGCATAAAATTCAAGGGGGAGGGTTAAAAGGGCAACGATAATGAGAAAAAAAAGGGTAAACAGGGCTGTTTTCCAAAACCAAATCCTTGTGATTTTTTCACATACATTTCGAAGGCGAGCTCCCCATCCAGTAAACAAGATGATTGCAGGAATTGCCAAGGACCACACTTGCTGGATGATCCATAAGATATTCCCACTATGGTAAAAAGACATGGCTTTTGGTGAGGCCTCTGGAACCAAAACAGGGGGGGCATTGCAACTATCTGCAAAGACACTTCCCATAGATAGAAGTAAAAAACTAAAAAAGAGCCACTGTTTTTTCATCCGAGTGCATCCACATGGTTAAGCATTTTACGCATCTCCTCTTCAAAATGAGGGGCAACATATACCCAACTTCTTTCTTTAGGAGGAACTGAAATTTCTGATAAACGATCTCCAATGTCGACTGTTCCATCCTCTTTAAGAACGGGGAAATTCATCCCAAGGCGTCGACTTCCTTTCTTGCTAATCTCCCAAGCGATTTCACCATCAGGAATCCCCAGTTTTTCTTTGATTTCGATTAGCTCTTTTTCCTCAGGAGGTGAAACAAGGGCAACTGCCCGAAAACGGTAATTGCGAACATAGAGACATTTAGCATCAAAATGACCTGGATGCCCTTCATCTCTTGATGCCTTATTGAGATCTGCTAAAACCTCGTTATCGGTCATTGCGATGTACCTTTCCAAATCATCTCCCAAATCATAATAGATTGTTTCCATAAAGCGGGCTAAATGAAACGCATAAGATTTAACACTTGAGTATTGATAGAGCCTTTTGTGCATGTAGTGGCGGGCTAAGAGAAGGGCTTCACACGATTCAATCCCATTTTCCTCTACACCTAAAGCCAGTGTCCCTTCAGGAGTGACAATCATCTTGAGCATTTCAATGAGCTGGTGGTAATCGAAAAGTCCATAGGCAAGTCCTGTGCACTGAGAATCTCTTAAAAGGTAGTCAATGCGATCTGCTCCAAAAAAATCCCCTGTGACAATTTCTGTGACAACTCTTTCCCAAGGGGTAAACTCCCCTTCAAATTTCTTCTCCCCTAGTGCGATTTTCATGACATCTCGCTTAACATCTCTTGAGATCCCATCCTGCAGCACCTCTAAAGTGAATTGATCCCAAATAGGGGATAAAAACTCACTCTCCATGATTTTTTGTGTCCAAACCTCATGTCCCCCTTTTCCAAGAAGACGATGCTCTGCTACGTGACTAAATGGAAGATGCCCTAAGTCATGACAAAGAGCTGCAAGACGGAGTACCTTTCTCCAATACCGGTACTCATGAGAAGCAAACCGAGGAATCATTTCCTTCATCCTAGTTGGAAGGTTCCCCGATGTAATCTCATCATAAATGCGTGTTGCAAGTTCCATCACTCCTAGAGAGTGTTCGAAACGGCGGTGGGTTCCCCCTGGATAGACAAAAAATGTCACTCCCAACTGGTGGATGTAGTGAAGACGTTGAAAAGGTCTTGAGTTGATTAGTCCACTTTCCAGCTCATCGACATGAATAAAGCGGTGAACGGAGTCATAAATCTTCTTAATGCTGCCCATTTTACCCTTTTACCATTTTGCGATATTTTTGCCACTCCATCCATCCATAAATGGGGATGCTTGTAAACATGAGCAACGCCCCATAAAAGACAATCTCTTGCCCAGCAGAGATTGTGGCCCAAAACGTGTAGAGAAAGGCAAGCCCCGAAATCGTTAATGTTTTCACAATCGTTTTCTTGTCAGCTTTATCGGGATGCTTGATGTAGATCACAAACTCAGCAACCGATGTGTAGAGATAGGCAATGATTGCTGCAAGGGTTGCCAGGGAAATGATAAAGGTAAATTGATCTACAAGGTCCTTATTGAAATTAAGAACCAAAAGGAGGGTGATCAAAACAGAGGAAAGGAGAATTCCAAAAACTGGAGAGCGATTCTTTGACACTTGTTCAAAACGTTTTGGGAAAAGTTTATCCTTTGCCGCTGCAAGAGGAATCTGCCCCTGCAGTAAAATCCACCCATTTAAGGCACCAGCACAGGAAATCACAGCAGCTCCTCCCATTACATACATTCCCCAAGGGCCAAAGATTTTCCCTGCAAGATCTGCAAAAGGAGCTGCAGAGTTTTGAAGATCAGGCATAGGGATTACCCCCATAATCGCAACCGTACTTAGAATGTAAACCACTGCAGTAATCGCAGTTCCTAAAATCGTTGCCCTTGGAATTGTCTTTTGAGGAGACTTTACATCATCTGCTGGAATCGATGCCGACTCCATTCCTAAAAAGGCCCATAGAGTGAGCATCGCTCCTCCAGAAAGAGCGGTGAAATTTGATTTTCCACTCACATTAAAATAGGCAAGATTTGATGTATCGACAAAGAAAATTCCAATCACCGCAATTAAAACAAGGGGAACAAATTTTAAAATGGTCAAGATCAGCTGAAATTTCCCAGCTAAATGAACCCCGATAATATTGACAATCGTAAAAAACCACACACATCCTGCAGCGGTGAAAAATGCTAAGAGATTGTTATCAGCAAGCGTTGGGAAAAAGGTGCTCAAATACCCTGTAAATGCAACAGCAATTGCGGCATTCCCCACCCACATATAGATCCAATAATTATAAGCGACCTGGAAGCCAATAAAGTTCCCAAACCCCTCCCTACAGTAAACGTAGGGCCCCCCTGTCTTAGGAAAAAGGGTGCTGAGTTTTGCAAAAACAAGGGCAAGGAGCATCGCCCCCACCGCTGTTGCACACCAGCTAAAAACAGTAATGCTCCCAAAGCTTGCAAGAGAAGCAGGAAGGAGAAAGACCCCCGATCCAATCATATTCCCCACAACAAGGGCTGTTAACATCCATACGCCAAGTTTCTTATCCATTCATTCGCACCATTGTTCGATATTTTTGCCATTCCATCCACCCGTAAATGGGAATGCTACTAAATAGTAGCAAGGAGCCATAAAAGACAATTTCCTTTCCCGCACTTGCTGTTGCCCAAAAGGTATAGAGAAAAGCAAGTCCTGAAATTGTTAATGTTTTTGCCACCCTTTTTGCCTTGTCAGGATATTTGATATAGATCACAAACTCTGCCATCGACGTATAGAGGAAAGAAATGATTCCTGCAAGGGTTGCAAGAGAGATGATCAAGGTAAACTGCTCGACTAAATTCTTGTTAAGGGTTAGTAAAAGGAGCAATGTGATTAAAACTGAAGAAATCACAATGGCTTGAGCTGGAGAGCGCCCTTTAGTCACCTTTCCAAAAACCTTTGGAAACAAATGGTCCTTTGCAGCTGCCATGGGAATTTGCCCTTGAACTAAAATCCACCCATTAAGAGCTCCCGCGCAAGAAATCACAGCAACCCCTCCCATTGCATACATCCCCCAAGGACCAAAAAGCTTTCCAGCAAAATCGGCAAATGGAGCAACCGAGTCTTTAAGTGCCGTAACCGGAAGAACCCCCATAATTGAGACAGTACTAAAGATGTATACGATAGAGGCAAGGAGGGTCCCCACAATTGTTGCCCTTGGAATCACCTTTTCTGGGCTCTCTACATCATCTGCTGGAATCGATGCCGACTCCAGACCAATAAAGGCCCAAAGAGTAAGCATTGCCCCTCCCGACAGGGCACTAAAATTTGACTTCCCACTCACATTAAAAAGGGTTAAATTGTCCCACTCAATAAAGAAAAGGCCTATTACAGTTACCAAGATGAGAGGGATATATTTTAAGATTGTCAAAACTAGCTGAAAGCCTCCCGCCCAGTGAATTCCCACAATATTGATAACTGAAAAAAGCCAAACGGCCCCAACCGTAACAAGGAACCCATAAAAGGGGTTTTCACTTAAAATGGGGAAAAAGGCACTTAAATACCCTGTAAGAGCTGTTGCAATCGCTGCGCTCCCTGCCCATTTGCAAATCCAAAAATTGTAAGCAACTTGAAACCCAATAAAATTCCCAAACCCTTCCCTGCAGTAGACATAGGGTCCCCCCGTCTTTGGAAAAAGCTGACTTAACTTTGCAAAGACAAGGGCAAGAAACATCGCCCCAACAGCTGTTGCAAGCCAACTAAAAATGGTGATCGTTCCATATTCTGCAAGAGAGGCTGGAAGAAGAAAAACTCCTGAGCCAACCATATTTCCTAAAACTAGGGAGGTCAATACCCAAAAACCTAACCTTTTTTTCATGACTCTTCTCCCCTCGGGCGGCTCTCTTTAACATAAGCTGAGGTAACCTCGACAAATTCTGCTTTTCGCTGGAGCTCCTTAATATTGCGGGCACCGCCATAGGTAAGGCCACTGCGCAGTCCCCCTAGAAGTTCGTCGATAAGCTCATTTGCGCTTCCCCTAACAGAGGCCCAAAAATCGACCCCTTCAGCCACTGTCTTTTCCTTGAGCCCTCCATAGAAATCGGTTTGAAAATCTTCACTCGCCTGCCCACGAAACTTCGCCTTGCCCCCTTTTTTCTCCGCAGCACTCTCTTTAGTCAGTGCAAAAAGCTTTCCGATCATTACAGAGCTCGCTCCTGCTGCGAGGGCCAAAACAACATCTTTGCTCGTCCGAATTCCCCCATCAGCAATCAAAGGGACGCGAAGCTTTTCAGCAATTTTTGCACACTCGAAGATCGCTGTGAACTGGGGAACTCCAAAACCTGTGATCATCCGAGTCGTACAGGCCGCCCCCGGACCAACTCCTACTTTAACCCCGTCCGCCCCAGCATTAACTAAATCCTGATAGGCCATTGCAGTACACACATTGCCCGCAATGACATCACGATCTGGATGGGTCTTTTTAAGGGCTTCAATAAACTTAAGCATTTTTTCAGAATGGCCATGGGCTACATCTATGCAAACCCCTGCCGCCCCAAGATCAAAAAGAGCTCGAACATTATCAATTTTTTCTATCCCGATTCCACATGAAATAAAGGTTTTTTCCCCATATCTTTTCACCCACTTTTCTTGCCTTTCAAAATCTTTTGTAAATCGGTGATAGATAGGGGTCGACCCCCTCTCAATTAAAATGTCTGCAAGCTCTTCAGAGATCGTCGTATCCATATTGGCACACAAAATAGGAATGCCAAGTTTCCGCTTTCTTGTTAGCCAAGACTCTAGCATCGGTTCTGTCCGAGAAGGGACGTTATTAAATTGAGGAACCAAAGCTACGTCGTCAAAGGTATATCCCTTTTCGAAAAAGTAATTTTTAGCCATCCACTTATCTCCTGATAAACGTGCCAGTGTAAACAATTTTCTCTTTAAACAGAAGAGGGTTTTTCATAAGCGGCTATCTAGCAAAATCCTTTTGTGTTATGATGCGCTTAATGATTAGTGTGACCATCCTTACAAAAGATAATGAAGAAACGATTGGCTCAGTCCTTGAGTCTGTCCGCCTCTTTGATGAAGTGATCCTCCTTGATACGGGATCAACCGATGCCACTCTTGAAATTGCAAGAATCTACCCCAACGTCAAAGTCTTTAAAAGTGATTTCATTGGATTTGGCCCCCTTCACAACCTTGCAGCTGAATATGCCTCTCATGAGTGGGTCCTTTCTCTTGATAGTGATGAAGTACTAACCCCTTCACTAGCCAAAGAAATTTTAGATCTATCCCTTGATCCTCAAAAGGTTTATTCCTTCCCTTTTGACAATTATTTTAATGGAAAACATATCAAATGGTGCGGCTGGTATCCCGATCGCCACATTCGCCTCTACCACAAAGGATCAACCTCTTTTACAAACGATCAAGTCCACGAGCGCATCCAAACAAAGGGTTTAAAAGAAGAGCGTCTTACCTTCCCTGTAAAACACTATTCTTACCGCTCTATTTCTGATTTCCTCCGCAAGATGGAACGTTATACCACCCTTTATGCCAAACAACATGTCCACCAAAAGCGCTCCTCTCTTACCAAAGCGCTCCTTCACGGGGGCTTTGCCTTTATTAAGTCTTACATTATTAAACGGGGATTTTTAGGGGGAAGAGAGGGATATATCATCTCTCTTTACAATGGACAAACTTCTTTCTATAAATACCTTAAGCTTGCTTACGAACCGACCCATACCGATCATGCTTCTCGCTCTACTTTATCATAAAATTGGCAATAGCAAATATGGAAATTCCTTGAAAAACCTCGAGGCCCATTTTGCCTATATCGCCTCTCACTTTAAAACCCTTCATCCTGGAGATCCTATTCCAAGTGGCACCTCTGTTTGTCTCACCTTTGATGATGCCTTCTTCGATTTCTATCACCTGATTTTTCCCCTCCTCCAAAAATACCACCTAAAAGCTCTTCTTGCTGTTCCAACAGCCTACATTCAAGAGAGCTCAAAATTAAGTCCTCAAGAGCGCCTTGAAAAGGTAGCCACCTTTCCAGACAAAGCTCCTCCCATTCCCTCTCCTGCTTTTTGCACCTGGGAGGAGCTCAAAACGCTCGCCCATTCCCCTCTTATTCAAATCGCCTCGCACTCCCTTCACCATCGCCCCCTCACCTCAAAGCATATTAACCCCGAAGAGGAGCTCTTCCTTTCCAAGAAACACCTCGAGGAAAAGCTCAAAATAGCTGTTACCTCTTTTGTCTACCCCTTTGGGGCGTGGGACCGGAAAGTCCACACCCTTGCCAAAAAGCACTACAAGCACCTCTTTCGCATTGGAAATGCCCACAATATCTCTTGGACAAATACCCACCAGCTCCTCTACCGAATCAATGGAGATCAGCTCCCCTCTCCCCATTTTCCTTTTGATCTTTTTTCCCGCTGCAAGCACACTGGATGCTTTCTACTCAACGCCCTTCGCAAAAAATAAAGCGTAATACCCTTTGGGTTTAACATTGAACGATTCATAGACTTTCCGCGCCGCTAAATTATCTTCCCCGGTAAAAATAATCAGTTTTCGAAGAGAGTGGATGTGAGCGGAATCATAAATTAAATGTCCTATTACCCGTTTTGAAAACCCCTTCTTCCTATGGTGTGGAGAGGTATAAACTCCTCCAACCTGACCAAGATCTAGCACCTTTGCATTAAGATCTGCAACAGAGACCAGTTCGTCATCTAAAAAAAGGCCCCAAATGCACCGATCATTCACTTTCTCAATAAAATTCTCCCGAAGCTCTTCTTCTTTCAACGGTGAAAGCCCCAATTCCGTGTCATAGCTTTCCCGGCACTCTTTCCAAGGGATGTAGTCACTATCTTCTAAAAAGCGCACCCCTTCCTCCTTCTTACCGAGAGAAAAATCCTCTAAGGAGTACAGAATATCCTTTTCATGCAAACTTTCTCCTTGGACTACCCCTTTCTCCTTTAAAAACTCCCAAAATGGGTAGCAAAACTCCCAATGACCAAACACCCCCCAGATAGGAATCTTTTCCCCCAAACATTTTTCTAGAACTTCTTCGAATACCTCCTCCCCCTTCTCAGAATAAATAAGCATTCCCCCTTTATTCGTGAGGGAGAAAACAGCCACGATCTTTCCACCTTCTCTCACAACATGGTAGTTTCCCGAAAAAGGAGATGCCCCCCTTTTTGGACCATAGCGGAAAAGATTACTAAGCAAGAAGAGAGAGTAGTCCTCATGCTTTTTTAAAAACGACTGAATTTCATCCATAGGATTATGGTATTAAAGCAAGTCATTCTTGGCAAAATTTTTAGAATTTTGGGTGTAAAAAAATCGCACCGCTTTTATAGTAAGACATTATTTTATCTGCAGGTGCTTTTTGAGACTTATACCGATCATGATTCTTTTTTCGATGGTTTTCGGAGCAATGTTGTTTGCAAATGAGGCTACCTCCTCCCGTTTTCGCCCTGATAAAAAAGGGGTGGATCTATTTGCGGGGCTGATCGTTTGGACGGCGAGAGAACCAGGTGCTGACTGTTGGGCAGAGGTGATTCATTCAAGGGGACTTAACTCTTCAAACGATTTAAGGGAAGTGCACTTTGGGTGGGATTTGGGTTTTCGAGTAGGAGCAGGATACAATTTTAAATACGATCAATGGGACACTCAACTTTATTACACACATTTTGACACCTTGGGGAAAGATCGCGTTTCAGAGGAGAGGGGAACGGTTCACTCAACATTTCTCGGGAATTTTTATGTCGATAACCCTACTGGTCTGGGCCTTTCAGGACCGGCATACGAATCAGCAAGCATTGATTGGACGATTCGGTATCACATATTTGACTGGGAACTCGGTCGGAGCTTTTGGTTGAGTAAAGCCTTAGCGCTTCGCCCCTTTATCGGAGGAAAAGGGGGATGGATCGATCAATCCATTCACACCAAATGGAACAACTCCTATTTCTTGAATCTCTTTTTACTTTTTCGAAAAGGGATAGAAGACATTAAAAACAATTTCTGGGGGATAGGCCCAACAATGGGAATCCACACCAAGTGGGTTTTGTTTTCCCCAAAAAATGACCTCTTAAGTTTGATCGGCGATTTTAGCACTGCCCTTATGTGGGGGCATTGGTCGTTTAGGGACAAATATAAAAACGACGTCCAGCAAAAAGTGATCATAGATTCACAAAACTTCAAGGGTAATGCAACTGTATTTCGGATTCTTCTAGGAGCTGAATGGAACCATGATTTTTATGAAAAACGTTATCGGTTTGGAGCAAAGCTAGGCTACGAAACGCAAATTTGGCTTAACCAGCTCCAGTTCTATTCGTTTGTTGGAGGAAGGATGGATAGTGCGCTTACAATGCAAGGAGGGACCTTTGAGTTTCGCTTTGATTTCTAAGGGACGGGTTTTCCTCCTTTCTCTTTTTCTTGGGACTGCCTCGAGCTTGATAAGTGGTGAGGATCATGATCGGTATGATCTTTCCGCAACGAAAGAAAGTCGGTGGACCCTTTCTGCCGATCTCCTCTATTGGTTTCCCTCCGAAGAGGTCACAGCCATTTGGGCAGATGTCGTTACGTCAACACCTGAAAAGAGAAGCTGGAAGGCTCCAGGGTTTGAACTAAAATGGGATGTGGGCTTTCGCGTTGGGGCTGGTTATAATTTAGACCATGACCTATGGGACACACGGTTTTACTGGACTTACTTTCATACTGTATCAACACATGCCACTTCATCTAAACCAAACACCTCCATTGGCGCAGAATTTTTTGCAGCGCTTTTAAGTGGTGATACACCCAGACATCTGAAAGTGAAATGGGACCTTTTTTTCAATATGTTTGATTGGGAACTTGGGCGCCGTTACTCCGTGAGCAAAGGACTTTGTATCCGCCCTTTTATTGGAGTAAAAGGGGGATGGATCAACCAAAAAATCGAGGCAACTAATAAAGACCTTATCGTTCTGATCTTTTCCACCAATGCTTCAGCAAAAGAGAGGCTCAAAAACAACTTTTGGGGAATCGGACCGCAAGGGGGAATCCAGACAAAATGGCACCTCTATCGCTTTCTAAGTTTGCTCGGAGATTTTTCCCTCGCTTCGATGTGGGGAACGTGGACATGCCGCGATGTTTATAAAACCTCATTTTCGACAAAGTCGACGGTGAACACAAAAGATTCCCATCTAGGAGCTCTCATGTATCAAGGCTTTATGGGGCTAGGTTGGGAAATGGGATCGCACTTTTCTGCGCAACTTGGATATGAGATGCAAATTTGGCTTAACCAACTCCGCATTGCAAGCTTCCAGATTCAAAGGCTTCATGGAGATTTAACATTTACCGGAGTGACACTGCGATGTCGTTTAGATTTTTAACGTTGCTCGCCTCCCTTTTCTCTCTGTCTTTCGGCAGTTTGGTGGGGAATGAGAAACCCCTAAATCCCTCTGTTCGCCCTAAAGAGCAAATGAATACCTTTCACCTCTCTCTTGATGCTCTCTACTGGTATACCAGTGAAGTTGTTGACTGGGCCTTTACCCTTAAAAGCGCTGGCGCGACCGTCAAGACATCTTACAAAACCTTTGACTTCGACTGGGCCCCCGGTTTTCGCTTAGGAGGAGGATACAACATGGCACATGACCAGTGGGATACCCGCGCGCGCTATACCTGGTTTCAAGCAAAGGCAAAAGCAACCACAGGGGGCCCCGTTACCCCAGCTTTTTTAGGAGCAAGACTTGGAGGATTAGAGCCCTTTGCTTCAGGAAAAGGAGCTCTTCATCTTTTCTACCACATGTTCGACTGGGACTTGGGACGAGCCTTTGATGTTAGTCAAACATTGTCCCTTCGCCCGGCCGTTGGCTTTAAAGGGGGATGGATCACGCAAGATTTAAACACCTCATGGGAAAAACCAGATCACTTGGGAGTTTATGTCTCAGCCAAAGAGAATTTGAAACAAAACTTTTCTTGTGGAGGACCGAAAGGGGGCATTGCGGGGCAGTGGTCTCTTTTTAAACGAGATCACATGACCTTTGCCCTTATCGGAACGCTTGAAGTGGGCTACCTTTGGGGACATTGGTCTATTAAAGATAAATATGTAGATACTCTTAATGTCACAGCGCGCATTCTTACAGATGATCGAAACTTTGGATCGCTAGTTCTTTATAATTTTTTAGGTCTTGGCTGGGACTTAAACTTTAATCAATGCCGCAATCATTTCGCCCTAAAATTTGGCTATGAAATCGAAAATTGGCTTAATCAGTGCCAATTCTTTACCGATACCTCAGGCTCTCAAAATAATAGCTTAAGCTTCCAAGGGATCAATCTAAGAGTTGCCCTCGATTTTTAAACCCCAAACTCGGGTTGCAAAACAAATAATTCTTGGCAAAATTTTTAGAATCGTTTTAAGGTCGGGAATAATAGACTCTTAGGAGGTATATGATGCTCTATGAGAAACTTATAGAAGAGATTAAAGAAGAAGAAATCTCTGAAGATACTCGACTAGAAAGGATGAACAAACTGCGCGAGTTCATCAAAGCGCAAAGCCACCTCCACGATGATCACGGATCGGCCATCATAGGCGACCGCGAACACCCTCCCCAGTACAAAGACTAGCGGCACTCGGACTCGAACCAAGGACCAACGGATTATGATTCCGCTGCTCTACCAACTGAGCTATGCCGCTGTAGCGGGAGAAGGATTCGAACCTCCGA
>JAGROK010000173.1 GCA_020440285.1 Chlamydiia bacterium
ACCGATGATAGGTTTTTCCTTCATTTGAAGGAGTGTGAGTTTAGGTTCAATCATCGACATGAAAATTTAGGGCAAAAGGCTCTGAAAATTATGAAGAAATCAGGAATTTGCTAGTCAAGAGCCAAAAAAATTAATCGAGGATATGGGTCAAGGCGTCTTGGTATTTGGGGTGGAGTCTGAGATGGTTGTGTTTTCCTCGCTCGATGGAAATCAGTGAGGCGTCCCTCTTATCTTTGATAAGGCGGAGGAGGCGGGTGCTCGAATCATAGGGGACAAGCTCATCGTCAGTGCCATGGAAGATGTGGATAGGGGCATCCACTTTCACGATCCACTTATCGGTTCGGAAGTGGTATTTGAGGATCATCGGAACGAGGAAGCGGGGAAGGTAGGGGGTTTGCCGAGGGGTTAGATCGATAATGCTAAAGTAGGGACATTCAAGGATGAGTGATTTTGGGTCGTGGTGAGAGGCGACATAGGTGGCAACTCCTGTTCCTAGGGAACGTCCATAGACAACGATTTGATTTTCCCGAAAGGTTTCAAGAAGATAGCGGTAGCAAAAATCGGCGTCGTAGCAAATAGCTTGCTCACTTAGTTTACCGGTGCTTTTTCCAAAACCGCGGTAGTCCATGACTAAGAGATCGTATCCTCGAGAGGTGAATTCTTTTGAGACTTTCCCCCAGTTATCGGAGAGGTTCCCTCCTCTCCCGTGGAAGTAGAGGACAACCCCTTTGGGGGCTTCGGTATTGCAATAGAGGCCATTGATCTTAGCCTCTTTTTCAGTTTCAAAAAAGAGCTCTTTAAAGGGTTCTTCATATGAGAATTGGTAGTCTTGAGAAAGGGTTGCTTTTTGAAAAAGGAGCTCTTCTTGATGATAGTAAATATGTCCAATGGCGAGGAGAATAAGAAACAAACAGGAAGAGATGATAAGTAAAACTTTCTTCTTCATAGGGACATTCTAGCACAGCTTTTATTTTATAAGGTGAAAAACATTCCGCATGAGGCTCCACCTGGGTTCTTTTTTTTGAGGGGGTTGTCCAAGCATCCAGTATTGGTACTGTTCTTTACTGAATCCAATGTTTTCTTGAATGGTCATCCAACGGTTGAGAAAGAAGATAAAGGCAAAGGCATCATATTTGACGGGGTATGCAAGGAATGAATTTCCTGCTTGGCTCCCATAGTCCATCACGACGTAGTCGGGGTGGGAGCGGCAATATTCGATCCCTTGTTCCTTTGTCCAGAAAACGGCATCGATCTTTCCCGTTGTGAGAAGGTGGTTGATATGTTCGATGTGTTCGACGGGAACGGCTTGCGCTTTTGGAAGGATGCGATCAAGCACTTCTTGGTAAAAGCCAATGACGCCGATGGTCAGGTAGGGATTTTTTTTAAGATCTTGAAAGTTGCGGAATTCTTCTTTTCTCATCCGGGAAACGATGAGTACGTTGGGGGTTGAAAGGTAGTAGTGGGGGAAGTTTAAGCTTCCTGCTTTGGCGTCAGCAAGTAAAATGGGGGACATGGCGATATCGATAGAGTTGCTCCTGAGATCGATTCCTAAATTCTCGTATAGGAAAGGGATAAATACAAGATGTACTCCCATATCATGAGCAAGTTTGTAGGCAAAGGTAATGTTATAACCCACTAATTCCCCTTGGCTGTTGAAGTAGCTAAAAGGGGGCAAGGTGGGGTGGTACCCGACATAAAGGGTGTTGGTTGCGTAGATTCTCTCGAGAGTTCCTATGTCGGAGCGGCGAGAGTGGATGTCAGGTGGAAGCTTTTCTCCTATTTTGTAGACTTTAGCAGAAGAGGCGATGGGATAGTCGGTTTGGATGGTGAGGTTTGCAGAGGGGTTTGCTTCTGGTCGATGTTCTTGGAGAAGGTATTTTGTGGCAAAGACGGAGATAGTGAGAAGGAGGAAAAAGGTAAAGAAGTGGCGAAAGAATAGGGAGGCGTTAAAGGAAAGCCTTTTATAATAGGCAAGGAGAAGGAGGGTTACAAAGGTGACCATTGAGGCAACGCTAATCAAAATCTGAAAGTTTTGGGTGATGATGGAGGCGTTGTCATAAATGTCCATCGCGGTATCGGGGAATCCAAGGGTTGAGGTTAAAAACGAAATCGAATTGATCGCAAGTTCAGGCCCACCAAAAGACATGATGATCGACATAAAGCCGATGAGGGTTTGTGCGAATCCTTCGAGCTGGGAGCTAAAGTAGTAGGAGAGGAACATGATGAAGAATAGGATGAATAGGTTCCCTACTTGGGTGAATGTATAGGTGATAGGGACGATCATCTGCGCAGTATTATGGAGTTCTTTATCTTTAATATCGAACTGCTCCGCATGCTTATTCACCGTTTTGTAAAGGAAGGGGATGGCGATACTTGGAGAGCCAATCACAAAGGCGAGGAAACAGGAGGAGCGGATATCTCGAATAACTTCTCGAAATTTTAAAGGGGTGCAGCTGATAACAAGGGCGGGAAGGAGCCAAAAAGAGAGGACTAAAGCGATGACAATCATTGGGATGATGTAAAAGTTGAGCTTATAAAGCTCATGAAATTGGATCTTACCTGCAAAGTTGGCAAAAATGGCAAAAATTCCAATGGGGGAAACAATAGTGATTCCTTTTAAGATTTGTTCCATTGTGCTGTTCACCCTTTCTAAGAGGGAGATTAAAGGTTCTTTGTGGGTGAGGTGCATGACAGCAATTCCAATGATAATCGCAAAAATGGCGATGGCTGGGACAATGTTATTCACAAGGTCGTAAACGGGGTTTTCTGGAACGAGATAATTTAGGAAATTTGCTTCGAAGGAGCTGTGAGCGCCAGTTCCTGAAAAGAGGATGTTAATGCGAGGAAAGAGGAGATTGAGGAGGTACACTGTACTAAGGACGATGAGCCAGATAAAGAGAAAGAAGATCCACCCTTTTTTTAAAAGGGTGCGGGCAACGGTTGGGCGGGTAGAGCCTAGCCCATGGATGATTGAAGAGGGGATATAGAGGAGGATAACCATCTGGATGAACATAATGAAGGCCTTTCCAATCGGCTCAAACACCGAGCAAAGGGGGCCGAGTAAAACCCCTAAGAAAGAACCTAAAAGGATCGCAAGTAAGATCTGTTTTGTTAAGCTGATTTTAAACTTTATTGCTTTTCGTGCCCAAGGTTTCATCAAAAACCTTCGGTCTATAGAGCAATATAGCCGATTTGCTTCATGACGCCGAGTTCATTCCAGAGCTCATTGATATGGCTAATCTTTCCACCTTCAATGGTAAAGATCGCAAACTCTTTAATGACAACAGGTTTGTCGGTGGGCTCAATTCCAAGGAAAGGGCCTCTTTGAACCCCTTGGATTTGAATTCGGGCTACCACTTTGTTTCCCTCTGCAAGCATTTCGATAACGGTGAGCTTAAATTTTGGAAGGGCTTCGTGAAGAGAGCGAATACGTACGGAGAAATTTTTGCTAAATGCGTCATACCGGCTGTAGGAGCTGTCGAATACAACAGTAGAGTCTTGCACTCCATAATTAGAGGCTAGGAGATCATTCATCGATTTAGGATCGTTATTTTCAAAGGCTTCGTAAAATTTTTGAACCAAGGCCTTGTTATCTGATTGAGGATCAGAGCCGCCTCGAGGGGTAATAATATGGGAAAGTTCTCCTTGATGAGCAAAAGCTCCAATCATCAAGATGAGTAGGCATGCAAATTTTTTCATCGGTTTATCCTCTTTTCTTCGTTTTCACATAATTTCTTTTTTTTTTCGAGGGGATTTGTTCTAATGTCTGAAACTTGAGGTGAAAATGGAATTAATAACGCTAAATAGGAATCAATTTCGAGGATTACCAAATATTGGGAAGAGATGGGAGGAAGAACTAGTTAACATATTTGATCGCAATGAGGTAGAAGAGTTAATCGAGCTTATTAATCATAGGACGTTTGTGCACATTGGAGGAGTTTGCACCCGATTTTTATGTAGTGAGAGCAATATAATACGGTATCACCGCCCTATTTTAAGAGGGCTATGGTCATATGGAGCGTATATACCCAAACAACTTCAAAACTTGGTTTTTCCCTTCGCCAACATCCCCACCTTTAACCTCCTCTGCATCGCACCTATCCACCTGAATAGGTGCTGCTTCGAGGAGATTAAATCTGGGGCGTTGGCT
>JAGROK010000174.1 GCA_020440285.1 Chlamydiia bacterium
GATCTTTCCACCGAAAATTTTACACTCGATCTTGCTGGCTTACATGAAGCCAGCTTCGCTCTCCGCGCTTCATTTTCAATGAAAATCTTCTGTCCAATTATTACTATTTTAAACTAATTCAGCTATAGAGGTACTAGGCCCTAACATTGCCAATGCCCACTCTCAAATTGGATCGACCTCTTCTGGAAATGTAACGCTTAACTCCGCTGGCGATGTTAGAGTCATTGGAGGAGGGGCTGATGATGCATTTGGACAAATTGGATACCATGGAGGCCCAACAACAGGGAATATCAACGTCACAGCCTTTCAAAACCTCTTTGTCCAAGGGGGACAAGATACAACTACTGCGCGCGCATTCGCACAGATTGGACCAGGAGCTGTTTAGACTGCTGCAGGTGCTTACTCTGGAAACATCACCCTTAATATCAATGGAACGAGTGCCATCGTTGAAGGGGGAATCGGAACAGATAACTACGCTGCTATAGGATATGGAATGGGAACAACCAATGCCGTCGTCATTGGTCCTTCAGTCCTAACCTTTCTCGCTCCAAGTGCAGACCTTATCTTGCGAGGAGGATCGACAACTGCACTGCGCAACCAAGCTGTCATTGGTTACTTCTCAAATGGAGGAGGACAGATGAACGGCAATGTAACAGGAGATCTTCGAATCTCGTGCAATACATTTGATCTAGACAACTCTAACTGTGGAACAAATTCTTACGTTGCCCTCGGCTTTGCAACGCAAAGTAGTGGAGGAACTGCAACTCCCTACACAATCAACTCAAATACGATTGAAGTTGTAGCAAACGGAACAGGGATAAACCAGATGGGACGGGCCTCTGCTGTCGGCGATCAAGCCTATGTATGTTTAGGAGCCCATGTCAATACATCCGCAGGTCTTGCTGGGCAAGTACAGATTCAAAACTTAAGAGTTCAAACAGGAGGAGACCTGTTGATGACAGGATCAAATGCCCTTCCTGTCACTGCCTTTATCCCTGTTACCCTTGGCGTTCTTGGAGGTGCTGGATCAACAGGCGTTCTAGAAGTGCAAAATCTCTTTATCAATTGCTTAGGACTTCTTTCTATGCAATCAGGAATTCAACATAATACCAACAATCACTCCCGCGTTGAAATCTTTAATGGACAAAGCTCATCCTCATCAACCCTCCAAATGACCATCAACGCCCAAAACCTGAATGTCGAAAGCTCCCAATCTCTCCTTCCTGCAGTGGGAGCTCCCGTTGACATCGACTCTCGGGGCTTTTTAACAATCAATGTAACGCAAGATATGACCATGATCGGTCAAACAGCAACCTCAACAGCGACTGCAATCAATGATCTCGACGTCAACGTAGGAAGAAATTTCAATGCAAGTGGCCCCTCTACAACAGCTCTTGCAAACTCTGGAGGAGCCTATACCCTTGATGTTGGAAACGATATCATCCTCGGTGATAGCGCCTTCATGATCCAAGCTTTTAATGGAACAAGTCAACCCTATACAATGACTGCTGGACGGGATATCATCTCTACAAATACATCTACAAGCTTTGTTATCATTCAGCAGGGTGGAGCTGGCTTTACAAATGATATGGAAATCTTTGCTGGAAGAAATATCCGACTCCCTCTGAGCACATTCGTAAGAAAGTTTGGCCCTGGAAACCTCAATATCATCGTCGATAATAACTTCCCTACTTTCCCCGGAATCGGCCCAGGAGGCTTCACCCTCGGTGCAACATCTTCGGTTGATAATTTCGGCAACTTTATTTCAGGGGGACCGGTACGAATATTCACGGCTCGACGTTCCCAAAACTTCATCACAGGGTTTATCAACGGAACCCTATTCACTCCAGGAGCAGCATTTGTTGATACCGATCTTGAGCGGTGGTGCGCTTACTATTTTAATTCCTTCGTTGGCCCGAATTTCACTATCTTTTACAAAGAGTGTGATGAGCTCCTTGGAGAGCTCTTTCGATCAAGTAGTGCCCCCATCGTAACGGTTGAAGCCCTTCGTAATCTCCACCCTTACGACGAGTACCTCGGATGGCCCCTCTTCTTCGATTTTGAATATCGAGAGATGGAGCGCTCTCCTGTTCCTTACTTCAAACGAATCGATAAACATGGAGACAACACTCCAAAGGATAAGGAAGTTAAGACCTTTAATTTCTCAGAATATAGCAGCCTCTAAAATTAAAGATAGGCGCCTATAATGGAGATAGCAATCCCTACTGCAAGAGCGATGAGAGAGCCTATAAGGGCCCGATCAACCTCTTTCTTGGTAGCTGTTACTTCACCGTGGTGCATGTGCATCTCTTCTCCCTTGCGAACTGTCATCATTCCATGTTTAAGCCCACGCTTTACAAGCCACCTGTTAATCGGATAAGCAATAAACCCTCCGACGATCGTTGCAAGAGACATCATCCCCCAAAAATGAATACTCTCTGGATTGTGTGAAAAAGGATCATGGGTTCCCCATATGACCATCACAGGAATCATTCCAGCCATGATATAGTTCATTGAAAGCCACTCGGGATAAAAACTATTTTTTAAAGCCTTGATGTAGGTCCCCCCCCATCATTTTTTTCATAAAAAGGGCTTGGAATAGAAGAAAGCCAAAAACAAATCCGGCAACATATTCGAGAAAAACCTCAACAGCGCGGGGGATACTATAAAATGAGAGAAAAAAGGCCATGATAATAATGCCTGTCGCATCGCCAGCAAGGCAATGAACCTCTGATCCTGTTGCTTGTTTCCAAAGAGAGTCAATAAATTTTTCATGAGTTCCAGGGATAGGTTCTCGACAGGTCATAAAATAGAAGAAAAGGCCAACAGGCCCTGTATAGAGAACGACTAGGGCCCAACCCACTTTCATCACCCCTGCCTCAGGAGTATTTTTTATTAAATCATAAACAACAAAAATAAATGACAGGAGGGTGAGAACACCCCAAGCTGCAAGAATACCGGTTAACATACTACACTCTCAATTAAAAATTAACTTTACATATATCATCCCTCTTTACTTTTTCGAGAAGAAAAACTATAATGCTCTTGAAATGTAATCTAAATTCAGAGTGATCAATGTCATCAGTCAAAAAAAAGAGACGTCTAAAAATCTCTAAGCATAAGAGAAAAAAACGGCGCCGTCGCGATCGTCATAAGAAAAATAAGTAATGTGGACCTATCCTAGCTACTTCGATGTCATCGTCATTGGAGCAGGGCATGCCGGCTGTGAAGCAGCGCATGCTGCTGCCCAAATGGGAGCGCATACCCTCCTTCTGACAATGAATCTTGATACCATTGCCAAAATGAGCTGCAACCCAGCAATTGGAGGGACAGCAAAGGGGCATATCGTTCGGGAAATCGATGCTTTAGGGGGGAGCATGGGAAAAGTTGCCGACCGAACGGCAATTCAATTCCGCATGCTCAACGCAACCAAAGGACCTGCCGTTTGGTCTCCAAGGGCTCAATCAGACAAGCTCGCTTATCAGACTGAGATGAAACATGTTTTGGAAAACACCCAGAACCTTGAGATCAAGCAAGGGACCATCGAAAATCTCCTCATTAAAGATGGAGCCATCATTGGAGTAGAGACCCAAGAAGGGATCTTTTATCAAGGACAATCGGTGATCCTCTCTGCCGGAACTTTTATGCGAGGACTCCTCCATATCGGAGAGGCAAACTACTCAGGAGGTCGAGCCGGTGATAAACCCTCTGTTGGTCTATCAAAATCTCTAAAAGAGCTTGGCTTTACCCTTGGGCGACTCAAAACAGGAACCCCTCCGCGCATCAACCGCCGCTCGATTGACTTCTCAAAAACAGAGGAGCAACCTCCTGAAAAAGGGGTAACGTTTTCTTTCGAGCCCCAAGAAAAAAGCCTTCCCCAGGTTTCATGCTTTATTACCTATACCAGTGAAGAAAAAAAAAAGATCATCCAAGATAACATCCACCGCTCTCCCCTTTATGCGGGAAAAATTCAAGGGGTTGGTCCCCGCTACTGCCCTTCAATTGAAGACAAAATCGTTCGCTTTGCCGATAAAGAGAGGCACCAACTTTTCCTAGAGCCAGAAGGGCTCAATACAAATGAAATCTACGTCAGTGGGGTCTCTTCATCCCTCCCTTTTGATGTCCAATATGCCATGATGCGAACCATTCTTGGTCTTGAAAACGTTGAAATCATGCGCCCCGCTTATGCCATCGAATATGACTATGCAGTGAGTGGACAGATCAAAAGCACTTTGGAAACTAAAAATGTAAAAGGGCTTTACTTTGCAGGTCAAGTCAATGGAACAACTGGCTACGAAGAGGCCGCTGCACAAGGGCTCATCGCCGCCATCAATGCCGTCTTGAAAATTCAGGGGAAAGATCCTTTTATCTTGAGGCGCTCAGAAGCCTATATTGGAGTGATGATCGATGATCTCATATCAAAAACTCTCGATGAACCTTACCGAATGTTCACCTCAAGGGCGGAGCACCGCCTCCTCCTCCGCCAGGACAATGCCGACATCCGCCTTCGAGAATATGGATATCAACTCGGATTAATCGATGAAAACCAATATGCCTCCTTTCAAAAGAAAAAAGAGACGATTGAAAAAGAAAAACTCCGCTTTGAAAAAAGTTATTTAGAATACGAAGGGAAATCGACTTCCCTTGCAAAACTCCTTTGCCGCCCAACTTTTTCTTACGACACCCTTATGGAAGCCTTTCCTGAAAAAGTTCAAGATCATGGAAAAGCAACGAACCATGCAATAGAAACAGACTTAAAATTTGCGGGGTATATTGCCCGAGAAAGAAAAGAAGCTGCTAAACTCGAAACCCTTGATGGACACACTATTCCTGACCACTTTGATTATTTAAACGTTATTGGCCTTCGAAATGAAGCAAGAGAAAAATTGATCCATCATCGCCCTGAAAACTTAGGACAAGCATCGCGAATATTGGGCGTTTCTCCCGCAGACATTTCGATTCTATTAGTTTCGCTAAAAAAATAACTGTTTTTATATATAGCTAAAATGGTTTAAAATTGGGCTGTTTTACCGGATCTTTCTATCGTCTTTTGCCCTCTTAAAATCTCTCCTTGTCTCATGGACAATGCTTCCGATTTTAAGAGGGCAAAATCCAACAAAAATATCTCGTTAAAACAGCCCAATTTTAAACCATTTTAGCTATACTTACAAAATATGACTTTAAAGCCAAAAAAGCTCCCAACACTTCTTCTCGTTACGGAAAATCCGCTCGTCCGCGTTTTTTTTGAAGATATTGTTGAGAAATTAGAGGATCACGCTCTTATCATTGTCTCATCAAAAATGGAAGCGCTCGAATATTTAGATCGAACCTATATTAGTTTGATCGTCATAGATGAAAAAACCCCCAACTTAGAGCTGATTCCTCTATGTAATGAAATTCGAAGCCTTCCCCCTTATATCCACACCCCGATTCTCATTATCACAGCCCACCTCAAAAAGTCCTTCATCCAAAAACTTATCAAAGCAGGAGCCACCGATTTTCTTAGAGAGCCCTTAGAAGAGGATGAGTTTCTTCTCCGAATGGAAATGGCACAAGAGGTCATGAAAACGCAGGCAAAAATGTCAACCCTCGCTTCTCGAGTTGCCTCTCCTTTAACACAAGGGACTTCCCTTGAAAAAAAAGCTGTCCTCGATGATCAAGCCACTCGGATCGTTAACCAAGCATTGAGTGAAAAAACAAAGCTTTCCCTTATCCTCCTTGAAATCGATCAATACGCTCAAATCGTTAAAGGACGTGGAGAAAATGTCGCCCACGCTCTTACCCTAGATTTTGGAGACCACCTCCAACGGCTAATTCGAACCCAGGACCTTCTTTACAATCAAAACTTAGGGAAATTTGCTATTTTCCTTCCTAAGACATCGTGTAAAGCGGCGCTCTTTATCGCAGAAAACATTCAAGAATACCTTGAAGCTGAAATTTTTTCAGCAGGACCTATCCGCTTCACCCTTACAGCATCGATGGGCATTGCCTCGTTAGAAGACGTTGGCGACGGTGCAAAATCGGCTGCAGTGAATTTAGAACGCCTTTTAAAAGAAGCCACAAGCTGCTTAAAACAGGCAAAAGAAAAGAAAAAAAGTATCGTTTCTCACCCTTCAAAACAAGGCGACTCTCCATGAAGAAAATGATCCCCCTCCTCTTATTTTTTGGCTCTATTTTTGGAGCACAGGCCCCGATCTATATAGCTCCTCCCACAACCACTTACACCCCTCCTCCAACAAAACAACAATTCCCCAATAATACCCCAGAGGGAAAAGAGTTAGCAGCCATGATGGGAACACATGATACAAAAAAAAGTCCTTCTCATGGGGGAACAAGTGACATCATGATTATCTCTCCTGAAATGAGGGCAAAAGACATCCAAGCAGCTATTCAATATTTAAGACAAAGAGTTCCTACTGCAAAACCAACCATTCATCTGTCGAATGGGGCAATCATATCAAATATCATGGATGTCGATGTGATGCCTGGTGGAACGATCCTGATCTTTAAAATTTCCTCCCTAAAGGGGATGCAATATAAAGTGGTCAATATCGAAGAGGTTCAAACGCTCAGTGAATAAAAAGATCCACCTCCTCCAACTTCAAAACGTCCCTATTCATGAGCAGCTCCAAATCGAAGAGGCCCTTCTTCGCCTTACCGAAGAGAATTGGTGCATCATCAATGATGGCTCTACACCATCCATTGTCATGGGGATTTCAGGAAAACCAGAGGAGCTCATTAACTTTTCAAAGATGAAAAAAGACCCTATTCCTCTCATTAAAAGGTACAGCGGAGGGGGAACGGTTTCTGTAGATCAAAACACCCTCTTTGTTTCCTTTATCTTCCAAAAAAATGCCCACACCTTTCCCTGTTTTCCCGAACCCATTCTCCGCTGGTCAGAACAATTTTACCAAAAAGCCCTTCAAATTCCAGGCTTTCACCTAAAAGAAAACGATTACGTCATTGGAAACCTTAAATGTGGTGGGAATGCTCAATATATTCAAAAACACCGCTTTGTCCACCACACCACCTTTTTATGGGACTTTGAAAGTAAAATGATGGACCTTCTCCTCCACCCTAAAAAAACGCCCCACTACCGCGATGGGCGATCCCACGATCAATTCCTATGTCGACTCAAAACGTTTCTTCCTTCTAAAGAAGAGTTTATCTCACGCCTTATAAAAGCGATAAGTGAAACCTACATCGTGGAGAAACGCCCTCTTAACCCCTTAATCCCCCTTCTTAAAAAACCTCATCGAAAAGGGACAGAAAAGCTTTCCCTTGAAGGACACCTCTCATGAAGAAAAAAGTCCTCCTTGCCACTTTTGCTCTCCTCTTAGTCCCACTTATTTTAGTTCTCAACAAGCCCCGCTACCCACTAGCCATTTGCGCCATCTTTCACAATGAAGCCCCATTTCTAAAAGAGTGGATCGACTATCACCATGATGAGATGGGAATCAACAAGTTCTATCTCTATAACAACAACAGCACCGATGACTACCTTTCAGTTCTGGCTCCCTATATGAAATCAGGGGTTGTTCAACTCATCGATTGGCCCTCTATTGAAGAAAATGCCATCCACGGCTTTGGAGAGTTTCAACAGGTTCCTTATCAACATGGAGCCTACCAACACTGCGCTGAAAAAATTAAAGGTCAAGTCGATTGGATTGCGATGATCGATATCGATGAATACATCGTCCCCAACATGAGTGCCCAAGCATTTTATAAACTCCTTGAGAAGGAAAAGAAAGAAAAGACAGGAAGCCTGAAAATCTACTGGAAAGTGTTTGGGACATCAAACATCTATACATTAAATGAAGGGGAAAAGCTCATCGATCATCTGGTTATGAGAGCTTCAGAAGAGCACCCCTGGAATTTTCAAATCAAAAGCATCCACCAACCTAAAGCCCTTCGCCGCCCTCTCGTCCACGAGGCTAAAAAACTTCACAAGGGGTACCTTAAAAAATCTCTCCCAAAAGAGCTCTGCCGCATTCACCACTATTGGACTGGCACTGAAAACCGTTTTTGGGAAAAAAGAAAGGGCTTTACAAAAGAAGCGGCCATTTCTTTTCTAGAAGAGTTAAATCGAGTCGAGGACCTCTCGATCCAAGCCTTTCGCCTTACTGAGGAAAAGCAATAATCCCATTTTTATAAAGAAAGTAAAGCTTAGCTCCATCAGACTCATTTCCAAAGCCACTTGTTAAAAAGTCAACAGAACCTTCATTTGGATCTTTCCTAAGTCGGTTGCTGATCCTTTCCTGTTGCTCCTCTGAAACGGCCCCATCTTCTTCGTGCTTAAAAATCTGATTTGAGTACCACTCAGACATCATAGTATACATTTTACGCCCAGTATAGTAGTTAATCTCACCCAAAAGATATCTCACAGGATCGTATTTTTGATTAAATGCCTCCTTTGCCCGGGCTTTATTAACACTGTCATATTGACGATAAAAAGCTCCCTTTTTGAAAGTCTCTGGCATGCCCCACCCCTTTTCCCGGTAGAGCTCTTGGCCAAGTCCAATTTCAAGATCTGCCGCATGGCGTTCTCCTGTTGCACTTACAACTTCTTTGAGTAGGGCATTCCGATACTTACAAATTTGCACCCCAAAAAACCTCTGAATCCCTTTAAGGCCACAACTATCTGCAACATCAATAGCTAAATTCAGAAGCTGAGAAAGAATCTGATCTTCACAGTTTAGATGAGCATTGTTAAAACTTAAAACGGCGCGTCGAATCAAACCTTCAAGAGCTCTAGCACGACTTTCAGAGTCGGGTTGATTTTGAGTTCGAACCCAGTCCCGATGTCGATCCACTAAATAGCAAAAGATTTTTTTTGTATAATCTCTGATCGGAGCCGCATGTTGACCCCCAAGAATATTATCATCCCTTATGTAGCCTTCTAAAGTCTGTTGCTCTGTCCAAGAAATAATCGTCTTATCTCCCATCCGATAAATTTCCTTATAAGCGGAGTTAGAAATGACATCCTTATCCCCAAGAGCATTGAGAAGAACATCTAAATCAAATAAATTGACCTCCTCAGAAAGCTTCCAGTCCGCCGTCCGTTCAACCCTATCGATTTCCCCTTCAAACTCATCTGCAGTTGCCGGCAAACATTCCATCCCTTTTCCTTCTTTAGCCTCCTCCTCTAAAAACTCATTGCTTTCATAAAGGAATCCCAAAAAATAATCGCGCGCAGCATGAGGAATATAAACCAGTCCCAATTGAACACCTCCAAGAACCATTGAATCTCTGAGGTGAATCATTTCCCGTTTAAAAAGAGCCTGTGTCACTACAGGAAACGCAATAGCAGCCGCAGCCACAGCCGCTGCCTTATAAGGAGCCGACTCTCGCATTCCATCATCTGGCCATCTTCGTTCTGGGGGAAAATGTTTTCCGTAGATCACCCCACACGAAGAGGCTGCTGCAGAGAGGTAAAATCCCTTCTGCTCTTTAAAAACATTAACGAAGCGCTTCCTATTTGCTAAATAAGCCACGCCAAAGAAAAGAGCCGAAAGAGAGTACCGATTCTCTAAATGACTAACCACTTGATTCTTAATATCCATCCTTAATCCATCAAATTTTTTAGTTTTTCCGCTGTCTTCTAAGAGCCTTAGACTGTGATAACCCCACTTTTTACAAGAAAGTAAAGCTTAGCTCCATCAGACTCATTTCCAAAACCAGTCATGTAAAGATCGACAGGATCTCCCTCTGGGTCTTTTTTTAACCGGTCCATGATGCGGCCTTTTTGGGCCTCGAGCAGCCCATCAACAAAAATGTTATTTTGGTACCATCTTCCCATCTCACCATATGCTTTGCGATCTCCAAAATATGTCATCTGATTCACCAAGAATTCTACAGGATCGTACTGTTTATAGAAGTTAAGTTTTGCTTGGTAATAATTTCCTGTGCTATAGATCATCGAATAACGTGCCCCATGCGATAAAGATGCAGGCATTGTCCATCCCATTTCTCGATAAATATTATGTGCTAAAGCAATTTCAAGATCAGCACCATGACGCTCACCTGTAGCATGAACGACCTTCTTAATCACCTGTGTTCGATATTGTTGAAGCCTTAAACCAAATAACTTTTGCGTATTGCTAACACCACAATCATCGACCAGATTGAGTGCAATTGTCAGAATTTGTGAAAGAACTTGATCCACACAGTTTTCATGGGCATTTATATACTGCCAGATCGTATTTTGAATGAGTTCCTTTATCCCTTCTTTAAACTGAGCCTTGTCCTCACCCCTTGCTTGCTCCCATGCGCGAAGTTTCAGTAATAAATAGCCAAAAATTTTATTTGCATATCTTTTGGCCTCCATTGTTTGAGAATCATTTCCATTCATTCTCAATAAACCATCAAGTGTGTTTTGCTGTCTTTGTTCGATAATAATATCAGAGCCCATTGAATAAATAGCCTGATAGGATTGATTAGTAATTACATCTTCATCACTAAGAATATTTAAAAGCTCATCTACATCAAATTGGTCAACGTTATTGGTAATTTCCCAAGCAGATCGTGGAACCCTTTCAATCGCTCCAATCTCTTCCTCAAAGTTATCAGCGCTAGCGGTTAGGTTAGGAACATAGCCAGTCGCTGCTTTTATCGCATGGGGAATCACAATCGCTCCAATCTGCACTCCCCCAAGCTTCATGGCATCCTCAAAATGGATCACCTCTCTCCTCAAAAGAATCTTGCTAGCAGGCCTAAGAGCAAGAGCTGCCATTGCAACTATCAAAGCTTTAGCAGCTGCACTTTCATGAGTTCCTTTGTTAGGAAACCCTTTAATATACCGCTCTCCACCAATGACACTTGCTGAAGCAGCAGCAGCTGACAGATAAAACCCTTTCTGCTCTGTAAAGACTTCAACAAAACGTTTTTTATTTGCAAAATAAAAAAAAAAAAAAAAAAGTGCTGATAGTGCATA
>JAGROK010000175.1 GCA_020440285.1 Chlamydiia bacterium
CCGAAAGCGGTAGATGCGACTATCACCCACATGGCCATAAATTAAAGAGCGCTCGTGAAAAAGAAGGGTACAGAGGGTTGTTCCCATTCCTGAATAGGCCTTTTTTTTATTCCCTAAATGGTGGACCCAGCTATTGGCATTTTCAATACAAATTTTATTAAAGGAGGAAAGATCAAAAATATTCCAATCTTTTTTTGAAGAAGCAAACAGCTCTTCTACGGAAGCAGAGACAAATTTAACCGCTTCTTTAGCAGCAACTTCTCCAGCATTATGCCCTCCCATTCCATCTGCTAGGGCAAAGAACCCAAGCTCTTTTAAGCTATGAAAGACATCTTCGTTATTTTTTCGAATGTGTCCAATATCAGAGAGACCAAAAGAGGTGAGGCGAAAAGCAAAGCGGTTCATGATGGCTGTCCTCCCGATGTGGGATCTTGACACTCTCCAATAAAGAGGAGGAGATTGGTATCAAAATCATAGATGATATAGAGGAATGGATGGTTCAAGACCATGGGGATCCCCCTATTTCCCCTTGTTGACTTTAAACTAAATGAGGTCCCTCCAGAGGAAGAGGCAAAGATCCCTCCTTCATCAATAGAGAGGGTGCTTTGCTCGTAAGCCTGGCTGATCATGAGATCTTTTTTTCCATTGATTCCAGAAAAATCTGCATGGTTTGTTAAAGCTGTTTGAATGCCAAGGGCTCGGTAGAGGGGGAGGAGATCAAGCTTTTGAGAAGTGCTAAATTTAGGGAGAGAGAGATTGACAGTTTTTTTTCTTAAATTTGCTAGATAGGACAAAAAGCCTTCGGGCTTGTTTTCATCTTGAGCATAGTAAAAATTATAAATATCTTGAGTTTCTTTTTTTGGAAGAAAGGCGATAAAGGCAAGGTGTGAATTTAAGTTGTCAATAGGAAGAGAGATGATTTGAGTCTCTCCATCTTCAAAATAGTAAAACTCTCCACTTTGATTCATCATCTCGCAGAAAACTTTTTTTCCATCTCCCGTATGAAAGGTTTCTTGTTCTGTATTTTCCGTCTTAAAAGGGATTCCCCATGATCCCTTTAAGGTGAGGTTATTTAAGAGGATCATTTTTGTTGATGGAGGGATCATTGCTGGAGTGATGAATGGCGCAGTACTTTGCTGGGATGTATTAAAAACCCACTCATTGATTTTTTCTGCAGCTAGCTTTCCCTTAGTGAAGTCCACTTTGTGGATCGAACCATTGAATATCTCTTCAACTAGAGACTCGTAGGAGCTAAGGATAGGAAATTTCTTGCCAACCCAGAGGCTATTGTTGATCACGAGGGAGCTTCCCTCCTCAGTTAATCGATTAGAAAGGGAGCTGTAAGCGCTAGCAACTTGGTCTTGTGGGATTTTGAGATGAAGGGCTGAGGCGATTTCATGAGCCGTTTTCCCTTTTGCTCCCATATAGGTCATCAAAAGAGAAGCGTTGATTGAAAGGGGAGAAATAAGGGAGTTGTTTGACTTATCTATAAGGTAAAAGAGAAACATTCCATTGTGGTTGATGCTCTTAGTCAGCTCTTGGTAGCCTCCATAGATTTTAAATGGAGCGCCCAAAACAATGAGAGCAAGGAGCAGTCTTTGAAGGAGTCTTTGCATAACACAACCCGATCAATTTGAAATTAAAAATATACGAATAACACTTATCGAATTGAATGTCATGTGTAAAGCGATCGGCGCAAAAAGAGAGCGTTGTCTTTCATAGAGAAACGCAAGAAAAAGAGCTAAAATAAAAAGGGAAGCAAAAAGAGAAATGTTGCTCATCCCTTGCTCTGGAGAAAAATGAAAAAGGGCAAAAATAAGAGAGGAAAGAGAGGCCCCTTTGATGATAGACCCTTTTTTTCGAAAATAGGAATAGAGAAAGCCTCTGAAGACTAACTCTTCTACGAGCGGAGCGATGATTAAGATGGTGATTAAAGCAATAGAGAGAAGGAAAGGGGACTGCTTTGCCATTTTAAGATAGCGGACGGCCACTTGGTCAACGGGAGAGGTTTTGGTTAAAACATAAATAAGGAATTCTACAACCTGACTGACGACTCCAATAATTGGATAGACAAGGACACATGTCAAAATTCCGAGACCGAAATCCTCGAGTATGCAAGAAAAACGGGTCCGTTTAGGGTGGATCCAAAGGGCGTGGAGAGTGATTTTATCTTGAATTGCACATAGAAATACCAAGTAAGCCATGACCCAAGCTAAAGAGATGATTTGGAAAAGTGTCATAAGTAAAATGGGGGAATGAGCTGCGAATTGCCTCAAAGTGTTTCCCATAAGTCGAATGGTGAAAGGGGCAACAATAAAAAAAAGGAGGAGGTAACCAATGACCCCGAGGAGGGGGTAGCGGAGGTTTGTTGCGACTGGAGGCAGCTCCTTAAGTCGAAAAAAATGGAGGCGGGCCGCAATCCATAAAAAAACGGCCCCAATAATTGCAAGAAAAAGGCTAGGAGCTAAAAGACTCATTTGCTTTTCGATAAAAGGATATAGTCCTCAACGCGTCTAATGATCTCTTTACTAAATTGCGCATGAGCAAGGCCCATGGGGGAGACCATGAAGGTCATTTTCTTCCACTTTTCTGGAGCAGGTTCGCTGATATTAGAAGGTCTTGGAATTAAATGGTCTTGATGGACAAACTCTTGCAAGATCACCTCAGGCACTTTGCCCCTTAAATCAAAGATCCGAATGCGCATAGTGAGGGAAAGTTCGGAAGAAGGGGTGATTTTATCGATAAAATTCCCCTTAAGAGGTTTGGAATGGATGTCGTGTTCGACAAGCTCAGAAAAAATCACAAACTCATAAGCTCCAAAAGTCTCTTTAATCCAGCCTATATTGTTGCTAAAGGGATTATTTTCATCGCTTAGGTTGGCAACGATATGGTTAATATCTTCTGGGATGCTAAGATAGAGGTTATTCCGTTTTAAGAAGTGAGAGCGAAGTTGATCAGAAAATTCATCGGCAAGACTCCAGCCAACACTTGCGCTGGAACGATCAAAAACAGGAATAAAAGCAACGGAGGGTTTAGCTCGTCCACTATCATGAAAGCGGGTAGCCTGATCATGGCTTCCTTTAGTAGAACATCCAAAAATTACCATGCAAAGAGTAAAAATAAGTCCAAAACGTTTTATCATAACGAGCGCTCCCGATGCGTAACACTTAAAAGAAACCAGAATACCCGATAAAGATTTATGTGGCAATCAGGGCTGATATATTAAAATCGGCTAAAGGAACTTTTCATAGGAGAAAAGTTCAAGGCGTTCGATGCAAAGAGCCCCAAAGCGGGCTCTTGAAGCAAAGCAACACAGAAATTTTCCCTAGGAAAGTTAAACCCAGGAGTGCGACCTATTTTTCCCTTTATCATCCACATAAATAGGCAATCTTTTTTACATTGAAACTCGGACAGCTCTTGCGGAGCTGCCCATCATTTCGATGTAAAAAATCTCACTTATTTATGCAGCCCTAAAGGGAAAAATAGGTCGCACTCCGAGGTTAAAGGAGCTAATTTTAATGTGTTAGCCCTGAGGTAGAAATCAGGACAATGCTAGAAAAAGGATGGAGTGTATATTCTGAAGTGAGCTCTCCTTTTAAACTATGGGTATCGATAATTTTTTTCCAATTGCCGCTTGGAATAGGCCAGGAAACGGTTTCTTTAGAAGGGTTAAAGGCGATAAGGAGAGTTTTGTTTACCAAAAAAGCAAGAGGGGCATCGCTGAGCCAATCGATCGATTCTATTTTTTTAAGGTGCTCTTTTCGAAGAGAGATCAAATCGACAAGAAAGGGAATTCTTATGATCCGATTCCAAAGAAAGTGGTTAAGTTCATTATCTTGACACCAAGCATTGTTATTTCCATTTTTGGTGTGCCCATACTCATCTCCCATAAGAACCATAGGGACTCCGCGAGAGACCATCAGGGCGAGTTGGAAATTCATCATTTGTTTCTGCCGAAGGAAAAGAATCTCACTTTTGACACTTCTCCCTTCTTCTCCGCAGTTCCATGAAATATTGTGGTCGGTTCCATCCTTACTGTTTTCTCCATTCGCTTCATTATGCTTTTCATTGTAAGAGACTAAGTCACTAAGGGAAAATCCATCGTGAGCTGTAATGAAGTTGATGCTTTTATTTGGAGAGTCATAAAGGTTGGGAGAACCAAGAATGCACTCCTTCATTTCTTTGGCATTTCCATCTCCCCGAATAAAGTGGCGCACTCCATCTCGAAACCGATCATTCCAGCATGCAAAACGGTATGAGGGGAATTTCCCTCCTAGGTAAAGACCTGCAGCATCCCAAGGCTCAGCAATAAGCTTTGTAGGGGCAAGGATAGGATCGCGATGAATCATCTCAATGACAGGGGGATTTTCCATGGGGTTCCCCTCTTGCCCTCTTGTGAGAATCGGTGCTAAATCAAAGCGAAAACCATCGATATGAAACTCAGTGACAAAATGGCGAAGAGAATCGACGATAAGATGAGCTGCTGCTGGGTGATTGCAGTTAAAAGTGTTTCCACAACCTGAATAATTGTGATCCCCATTTTCATCGACAATGTAGTAAGAAGCGTTGTCAATCCCTCGAAAAGAGGCCTTATCATCCGTATGGTTGTAAACAACATCTAAGATCACTTCAATCCCTTCCTGATGAAGTGCTTTCACAAGCATTTTAAGCTCTTTTTGCGTTCCATAAGGGCGCATGGGAGTAAAAAAATTGAGGGTGGAATATCCCCAATAATTAGGGGGCTCTTTTTCATTAAAAGTATGGATAGGAAGAAGCTCTACAGCATTGATCCCCAACTCTTTTAGGAAGGGGATTTTTTCAATCATCCCTAAAAAAGTTCCAGGATGCTTCACCCTAGAAGAAGCATCTTGGGTAAATCCCCGAACATGCATTTCATAAATGATCAATTCCTCTTGAGGGATCATAGGGCGCGCATCTTCTTCCCAATCAAACGGCTCTTTTGGAGTGACCACACCTCGAAGTGCTTGTTTTTGGCCGTTCCAAAGAGGACTTTGATTTAAAAGGGTGGCATAAGGATCAACAAGATCGATTTCTTTGTTAAAAAGATGTCCCTCTTTGGGATTGTAAGGGCCATCGCAGCGGTAGGTATACTCAAATGTTTCTGGTAGACTTGGGAGGGTGACTTTCCACATATCTCCTTCTTTTGTAAGAGAAACTTCCTGAAAAGGATCCTTTTCATCCACTTTAAAAAGGCGCAGCTCCACTCCTGTCGCATGTTTTGAAAAAAGGGAGAAAGTTGTTTCGTTTCCTTCCTGAATCACTCCGAGCTTGACCATGAACCATGTCCTATATTATGTAAGAGGATTATCACTACATAATGGATTAGGTTTTTTATATGCAAACAATCACCTTTATCAATCCTCTGAAAGCTGGAAGGCTAGAGGCTTATAAAACATTTACGGAAGAGATTCTCGGTCCTCGACGGGAAGAATATAGTGACCTCATGAAACGTTATGGACTTAAAACCGCAAAGGTCTATTCCCATGCACTCAATGGCCAGGAGTTTATCATTGTTGTTCATGACGCTGAAGATGATGCTATGGAAAGGCTTTCTACCTTTGCGAGCTCCGAACACCCATTCGATCAGTGGTTTTTTAAACAACTTACTGAGCTTCATGAGTTTGAAGAGGGAGGCGACACGTTGGCCAAGCACCTCTTTTCCTTTGAAGCCTAAGAAGCAATTCTTGCATTAAAGAGGCTCTTATATTACCATGGGCAGGTAAAGTTATCTTAAAGGTGAGTTTTTTGTTGCACTTTTTGTTCAACCCTGAAAAAATCCCGTTAAGTTAACATAAGAATTTTTTAAGGAGGAGACGTCAATGTCACTGCAAAATGCTGAGGCAAATCTCAGAGAGTTTGGGAAAGAGCTAAACTTAGAAGGGTTGGCCTTTGATGAAAATCACACCTGTATTTTAGGGATCGATAATACTTTTTCACTTCACTTGACCTACGAGCCGAATTCTGATCGTCTCTATCTTTATTCTCCGATTTTAGATGGTCTTCCCAAAGATGATGCATCCAAATTAAAGCTTTACGAAGCCCTTCTTGAAGGATCGATGCTAGGAGGCCAGATGGCTGGCGGAGGCGTTGGGGTTGCAGTTAAAGAAGAGCTGATTCTCATGCACTGCGTTCTCGAGATGGGATCGGGTGCTGATGCCTCTTCTCTTCGACGTTTTGCCCCTCTCTTTGTTGAGTCTGTGGAAAAATGGCGTGAAAGGGCAAAAAATATCATTGAAGGACGGGATCCAGGAGCAACTGGAATTCCAGGGGGCGGCCCAATGGGGGGCGGTGGCCAGCAACGCCAGCAGCATGGTGGTAAAGATGATGATCAACCTAAACCTGGTGACCGATTTATTAAGATCTAGTCTTAATTAGACAGGTTTAAAGTGCGGTAAATATCTGAAAGAGGAAGGAGAAACCCTTCCTCTTTTTTTTCGATCCCCTTCTCTACCCTTTTAACACTTGTCATAACCGTTGAGTGGTCTCTAGAAAAAAATTGGCCAAGTTTTAAGAAGGGGATATTTAATTTTTTTCGACATAGATACATAGCGATTTGCCGGGGAAGGGCCTGCTCTTTACTTTGCCCTTTTCCCAAGATATCTTCAGTCTTGATCCCAAAGGCATTTGCAACAGCTTTTAGGATCTTTTCTGGAGTGATCAGAATCTCTTTCTCTTTTTCTATAAGATCTTTTAAATAGCTTTTAGCAATCTCTAAGTCAGGGGGCGTTGCTTTGTAGGGAAGGCGAAGGGCTAGGGCTTCAAGGGCCTTTATTAGAGAGTTCAGATTTTTAAAAGAGGTGAAGAGATATTCCTTTAACTCATAGCTTAAAGGAAGGGAAAGGGACTCGGCCCGTTTTTCTAAAATTAGGAGGCGGTCTGCTTCTGTAGGGGGGGAGAGGGAGAAGGTTATTCCCCATTCAAAACGGCTGATGAGGCGCTCTTCAATTTCTTCGAGAAGCCTAGGGGCAACACTTGATCCGAGGATGATTTGAAGGCCTGAAGTATGGAGGCGGTTAAAGGTGTGAAAAAGCTCTTCCTGAGTCGTTGCTTTACGAGAAAGGAGTTGGACATCATCGATAATAAGGACTTCGATTTCGCGGTAAACCTTTCGGAATTCTTGAAGAGAAGTGGAGCGAAAGGCTCGGATAACATGTTCGGTAAATGTATCAGATCGGACATAAAAGCACTTTTTCCCTTTTTCCTTTAGCATGCGCGCAGTTGCCATAAGGAGGTGAGATTTTCCACATCCTTTGGGGCCATAGATGTAAATAGGGTTGTACTTTCCAAGGGAAAGTTTTTCTTCAGCAATCTCTTTTAAAAGATTATAGGGGAGGTTGTCCTTTGATGAGGAAATGAAGCTTTCAAGGGTGGCATGAGGCTCAAGCGCACTTGGAGCAAAGGGATCTTCTTCCTCTTTACTCTCCCCCTTTTCCTTTCCATCTGCAGCTCCTCCTTTAACTGTCAGATGAACTTTAATGGCTTTTCCTGTTCCTGTCAGGAGTCGTTTGGGAAGGAGGGGAGCGAGGTATTCTTTAAACCAATTCACCTGGAATGAGTCGGCTGCATCTAAAAAAAGATTGCCTGCATCAAACTTTACAATCTTAAGGGGGCGGAGCCACTGATTGACAGTTTCAGTGCCTAACTCACGATCTAGTTCTTCTAGGAGCTTACTCCACTGTTTCATCAACTAAGCGCGTCATTTTTTTTTTGGCTTCACAAGGATCTCTCGTGAATTTTTATTTGGCTTTTGCCTTTTTGACATATACCATTGTTGCAAAATCTGGAGCGCCATCGAGGAAAGCCAATAAAGATTCAATCCTGAAGGGAATTTGTAGAAAAGAAGGGGGAAAATAAGGGTCATAATCATCCCCATTTTTTGCTGTTGCTGCTGTTGTTCTGTTAGAGGCCCTTTTTTCTTATTTTGTGCTTGTCCTAACTTTTGTTGGAAATACATGACCACTCCCAAAAGGATAGGGAGGGCATGCAAGGAGGTGCCGATAAATGGGATAGGATAGCCCCAAGAAAAGACAACATCAGGCGCTGTTAAATTGTCGATCCAACCTGGAATAAAGCTTGCACCTCGAAGGGGAAAAGCTGATTTTAGTAGGTCAAACATCCCAAAAAGGAAAGGCATTTGAATGATGAGGGGGAGACATCCTCCGAGGGGATTAATCTTGTTTTCCTTGTAAAAGGCCATCATCTCCATTTGAGCCTGCTTGGGATCCTTTGCCTTCTTTTGCTTTTCCTTCATTTTTTCTAATTTTGGACTGAGCTCTTGCATCTTTAAGGTCGATTTGATCGACCACGCGTTAAGAGGATACATCATAATCCTCAGCACAACGGTTAAGAGGATAATCGAAATCCCCCAAGATCCTGTGGCTGAGTAGAAAAGGCTCATGATAAAGTAGAGAAATTTAGCAAATGGCTCAGAAATAAAGGAGAACCACCCGTGAAAGCTCCGGGTTTGGGTGTAGTTTGGGTTATAGCCTGTAACAGGATTGGTATAGGTGTTATCCACTTTCTGAAGAATTTCTTTTTCAAGAGGGCCTGCATAAAAGCGGAAGTTCATTGGTTGGGAGGATCGTTTTAAAGGAACATGAACGTCATAGCCAGGGTATTTATTTGCAGGGTAAAGGTCGTGGGTGGAGTCGATAATAGCGATGCGAGAGGGATCTAGGTTTCCTGGAATGTGGTTGGCTTGAAAGCCTGCTCCAACCTCTGTTAAAGGGTCGATGATCAGGGTAAAATAACCATTTGAATTAGAGACCCAATTAGGTTGAAAAGAGCTCATTGTTGTTGATGTTTTAGGGAGGGAGAGCTTTTCAACAACATGCTTATGGTTTTGCACGGTGCTGTATTTGATCATAGGAGCGGGGCTTCCCGAGATGAGTTCAACTTCAGGAATTCCTGAGGAGACCCAAAGTCCTCTTGAATCCCCTTCGACTTTGACCGAGACATCTAAACAATAGGGGGCGTCATTTCCTTCTTTTGGGAAGCTATAGGTTTTAATAATCCGCCTGTTGGGGAATGTGGCCTCAAACTGGATCATCTTGTTATCAAAGTGGGTGAGCTTGTAAAAAGTTTGCGCCGTCTCTGGATCTTCTGAGATGATGTTAAAAGCGTAATACTGCGGAGGGATGCGGTAGGGAGGATATCCACTATTTTTTTCGATGCCTCGCCTTAGAAGAGGGTAATACCCCCCAAGGGTAGGACCATTTTTTACAGGTTGAGAGGCTCCTTTAGGCACAATGGTATATGAATGGCTTGGGAATCTGCTGTTGCTCGGATATTTTTTCTCGATAATGCGATCAAAGCCAACAGGAAGAACGACACTTTCTTGCTCCTCCTTATCCTTAAAGGGGAGATTGATTTCGGCAATCGCTCCTCCTAAGTTAGAAAAAACAACTTGCATGGTCTCATTTTCTAAAACAAAATATTCTTGATCGCTCAAAGGCTCTTGAGGAAAGGTTTCAACTTTGTAGGTGATATAGGAATTAAAGTGGGAGAGCTTTGCAATGGGAAAATAGGAGCTAGAGCGCTTTTCATAGACTCCAACAGGGAGGTAGGTGTCATCAACTTCATAAAGGACGATGCCGTTTTGTGAAGGGATGCTAAGTGGAAAAAAGAGCTGCCCTTCATCAAATTCTCCAAGCATAATCTGGGGATTAAGGTCATTTTCAAACGATACGATTTGGACATCGTGCATCCCTACTAGTGGAAGATAGGTCGAAATAATCTCTGTTTGCGAGGAAGAACTATAGAGAGCATACCGATCATCGGTTGCAACGAGTTCTACTTTTTCTCCATTGACATATAGGGTATCTACCCATTTTTCATTTCCTGCAGCTAAGAGATAAGACCCCCTTCCGCAGAGAGTAGCCCATGAAAAGAGGTTTTCATTATTTTGATCGGTATAGGCTCGAAAAAGGGGGAGGTTTTGAAGTGATGCGGTCCGCTTTTGTACATCAGACTGATTTGTGCGCGCTCTTTCCTCACTAGAGATTTGGTGCTCTTTTTGATGCGCATCATATTCCTTTTGTTTTTGAGCCGTAAAGTACTGGTTAACAAAGAAAAGAATAGTCGACATTGAGAGGACAAAGATGAGGAAACGTTTATTCATACCGGGTCAAAACCTTATTTTTTAATAAGGGTCAATTGTATCAGAAAAAAGAAAAATGATAAAGCGATTCTTCAAGAGTAAGTTTCGAGTTCGCTGATAAATTGATGAAAAGGTTCAGTTTCTTTGAGGTTATCGAGCCAATCATCCTCTTGAATTTCTTCAAGAGGAGGAAGGGCATCAAAAGCTTTTGCTTTTTTTAGAAACCGCATGGAATTGTTGAGATCCCCAATAACGGAATAAAGGCAAGCAAGAGCATAATAGGCGTGGACATTTCCAAGCTTAGCAGCTTGAATCATCTTGTATTCTGCTTCGCGGAAATATTGATCTGATTCAACCTCGTTTTCAAGGAGGTCTCCTAAGTTAACAAGGGTAAGTGCCCATTCTAACATAACCTGATCGTTTTCTTTATCTTTCTGATATGCAATGCGATAGTAGTGAATCGCTCGCAAGTAAATCTCTGGTTCGTGGATAAGTTCTGCATAGTGGCTATAAGTTAGGGCAAGTTGAAAGTGGATATTTGGAAACTCGGGAAGAGACATTAAAAGGTGGCTGAGAATTTCTATTGCTTTTACAAAGTGGTGGTCACTTTCTAAAAACCCGGCGAGGAGGTTAAGGGCAGAAGCATATTGAAACATCCAATCGGGATGGAGGTATGGAGCATTTTTTTGCATACTAATTGCTTCTTCAAAGTGGTAGACCGAATGCTCCAAGATTTTTTGGTCTTGAGTGAGCTCTCCATATTTGAGAAGGCACATCGCAAAGTGGCTGTGAATCGTGCTACTCTTTTTGAAATGAAGGGCCTGCTCGAAGAAATGGAGAGATCTTTCATAACTTGTTTCATCGTGATCAAGAATGGAAGAGCTGAAACTGCTCATCGCAATTGCGTGCCAAAGGCGGCCATCTGTTCGATCTAGGCTAAGCCCTTCCTGAAAGGTTTCAATCGCTTGGTAATGATAGTCGATGTCTTTATAATACTGTCCTAAAGCAGAAAAACACACTCCATGTGCATAATGAACATCTGGAGTTTGAAGCTTTTTTGTAAGGGGTTCGATTTTATTAAGAGCCTCATGGATAGGCTCTAGCCTTTGAGTGACAATTCCCAAAATAGAAAGGGCTTCAACCCAGGTGGTGATAATGGCCATTTCCTTTCGATTATAACTGTGAGCAAGTCTGCATTTATCAATGGCTGCTCTGAGCTTTTTTACATCACGAAAAAGGGCTCCCGATTCTAAAAGGAGGCGGCCCCATTCTAGGGTGATTTGATCATTTTTTCCTGATAGATGAACAGCTGTTGAAAAACACTCATTTGCTTGCAAAAAGTGATCTTCTTCATGGGTAACTAGGTAGAGGGTTTTTAGGACTTTTCCCAGCATGAGCCATCCTTCTGGGAATGCAATACGGATCGAGATCGCGTTTTTAAAGGCGTCAACGCCTTTGATAAAAAAGCGGGTCTCATTTGTTTTATTTCCCATCTCCGTATAGACCTTTCCAAGGCCCACCCAGAATTCAGGAGGAAGATCATCTTGATAAGTTGTTGCCCGCTCGTAAGCTTTAACCGCATAATGGAGATCGGTGACCTCCCCAGATTGGGTTGCAAGTTGGCTCCAAAGATCTCCGAAATCCCAAAAAAGATCGGCTAAGACATCGGAAGGTTGACCATCGGAAAGGGAGATGGCTTTTTCATATTTTTTCAAAGCATTTGAAAAATAGCTCGGGTTGTTTTCTTGTTTTCCAAGAAAGTAGAGGGTATTTCCCCAAAGGTGCCACCCTTCAAAAGAGTGAGGGTTAAGGGTGGTTGCTTGTTTAAAACGTTTACTTGCAAGGGTTAATCCATCTTTCCCTCCCTCGTGACTTCCATATTCAAAAAGGGAAAGCCCTTGTTTAATCAGAAGAGCGCTGTTGGAAGGGTCTAACTTAATGGCCATGTCAAAGTAGGCAAGACCTCCTCGATCCCCATGGAGAAGACGGAGCTCCCCTTTTTGTTGCAAAGTTGCAGCAAGAGCCGTGTAGTCTCGCTCTTTGACCTCTTTTGTAGGGATCCCGAATAGCTCCTTACCAGTGGTGGAAAGGTCAAGGTTTGAGGGTTTATCGATGTGCTGCGTCTTTGCCATGTCCGCCTAAAATGGGGGTGAGTGAAAGGGTGATTATAGGAAAGGAGGGTATTTTCGACAATGGTGAGTCGTCTTAAAATAGAGATTTTTACCGTATGTGAAGGTTCGAATTTTAAATTGATGAATTTAACATAAAGGGTTTAAAAAAAGTTCTTCTTAACGTAAAATTTAACCATGTTTATCTACGAGCGTACGATTCGAGTTCAAGATACTGACGCAACTGGGGCGATTTATTTTGCAAACCAGCTGCAGATTGCCCTTGAGGCTTTTGAAGAATTTCTTTTGCATCAAGGATTTTCTGTTGGAGATATGATCAGTAAAAATCAATTTTTACTTCCTATTGTCCATACGGAAGGAGATTTTTTTGCCCCTTTGGCTGCAGGAGACAGGGTAGAAGTGACCCTTTCATTTTCTCGAGTTGGAACCACTTCGTTTACACATACCTCAGATCTTTTAAAAAAAAATGAAAAGGTTGGAACGGTGTCGATTGTTCATGTGGTTTATTGCCCAGAAAAGAAGCAGTCGATTCCCATTCCAGAAGAGATAAAAAAAATCATCTCTCCTCTTTCAGGAGAGCTATAAAAATAGGGATCAACATGGATCGATTACAAGCCTGGGGTTATCAAAACCCTTATCAAACCTGTGAAAGAGTTGCGTGGAGTTTTGTAGCTGCCACACTAGCAGCTACGGCTGCTAAACTTTTTATTCCTTCAGCAAATTTTAAATCGCATCTTTTATTTGGAGGGGGAGCAGGAGTTACATGGATGCTTTTATGGGAAAATAAGACTTTTGAAGATGCTTTGAATGACCAAAATGAGAGCAAAAGGAAAACTGCGCGGGCTGTTGCCTTTATTTTGCAGAGTGGAGCTTCTTTAATGGTAGGAAGGGTTTTAACCTCTCTTTTTATTGAGCGCATCTCTTTTAAAAACATGCTTTGGAGAGGGGGTTATTTAGTGGGGTGGAGTACTGCTGTTACTTATGGATATAAGGCCTGTCGAGAGAAGGCAAGAAGTGGGTAGGGATTTTAAATTTAGGGAGAAAAGAGCTTAAGTAGCTTTTCAGCCTTTCCTCTTGAATGCTTTCTTCACTTTCGATGTAAGCAATAGGGCGAAATCCAAACTCTTCGTCGGGATTTGGAACCACTTTTGCGCGAATAATCCCATCGATATTTATCAGAAGTTTTTCAATTTCTTCAGGTTGAATGTTTTCTCCGCCGCTGATAAAAAGGCGATCTTTCCTTCCAAAAATTTGAAGGCCACTCTTTGGAGAGTATTTTCCCAGGTCCTTTGTTTCAAAGAACCCTTCAGAATTTAAGGGGAGATGAAGAGAAGCATCGCTTTGTAAGTATCCTTGAAAAAGAGTTTTTCCCCTGACCCAAACTTCACCTTCTTTGGAAACTTTTATCTCTCGATAGGGGAGGGGGTGTCCTAAGGAAAAAGGTCCTTCAAAGTGGGTGGTAATTTGAGAGCTCATCTCTGTCATTCCATAAGTAGGGTGGATGTTTAGCCCCCTCTTTTTTCCTTCGTCATATAGGGTGGGAGGAATGCTCGCTCCTCCAATTAGGAGATGTTTATAGGAGTGAGGTCTCTCTTCTTTTAATAGGCGATAAAGTTGTGTCGGGACCATTGAACTGTGTGTAATTCCTTCAACGGTGTTAGAAAGGGCAACACTTCCTCCTGCTAAAAAAGTTCTAAAAAGAAGGGCGATTCCTGCAATATGATAGAGGGGAAGAGAAAGGTGGTAGCGATCATTTTTTTCGATTTTAAGGTAGCCATTTGAGCCGAGCGCGCTGTAGTAGTGATTGCCGAGTGAGTGGCAAGCAATTTTTGGTGTTGAAGTGGTTCCAGATGTATAGAGGTAAGTCGCTAGCCTTTCTTTATCTAAGAAGGTTTGTTCTCCGATTTTCCCAATTTGATTGAAAGTAGAGAAGGGAAGGGTGATTTGCTTGACTTTTGGAATCTTAATCTCGTCAGGATGGAGGAGAAAAGAGGAGTGGAGTTCATCAAGTTTTTGAGAAAGGGTTTCTAAGGGATCATAAGTATTGAGTGGGCAGGCGATAGCCCCTAATCTAAAAAGGGCAAAGAACAAAAGGGGAGTAGGAAACTCTTTTGTGGGGAGAAGGGCAACGGGATCTCCCGGCTTTACCCCCTCTTTTTTAAGGATAGAAACAGTTCCATTAATGAAGTTCTCGCACTCAAGATAAGACCAACGTTTTTCCTGGGAGATTAGGGCCCATCCATTTGGCATTTTTCGAGCATGCAAAGAAAATGGGCATTCAAATTGATTCATCAAAAATGACCTGTATTTTATCCATGTTTAGACTCCATTTTTTGGGGAAATAGAGTCGACCATTCTTTATTTTGGGCTCCTCTTTAAAAAGGGGCTCTTTAAAGAGGTGGCATGTGCCAAGTCCCATTGGTTTTAAGGGGATCTTTAATCGCAAAGCAAGCTTAGCAATTTGATAGATCCCTAATTCACTTTCATAACTGCTACTTAAAATAAAATCGACCCCTTTTACTCTTTTAGGGAGGGGATACCCGTGAAGCATGGGTTTAATGACATGCGCTTTGACATAAGGGTATTCCTTATTTTTTGTCCGAAGGGACTCATCAAGGGCAACAGGATAGGGGAATTGAGAGCGATCCTCTCCCTCTTTTAGGGGCTCCTCAAAGTAAGAAAGGTGGGAAAAGCGATCGGCAAAAGCTAAGGCATCTTTTAAGCTCCACATTTGATTCATATCGACCCCTTCCCCTTCCAGTTTTTCCATTTTTTGAATCGCCTCTTCGAGGGATAGGTGGCCGATTTTAATTTTATCATGGTGGAGCTTTCGGATGGGAATAGATTCGAGCTCAATTGGGTCGATAAGATCTAAAAGGGCAGCTCCCCTTCCCCATTGGACAGAGGGGAGGTTTGACTCATTTCCTTCAATTAAATCTTCAATGGCCTCTTCCAACGTTTCATGACTAAAACCGGGAAGAGGGGCCACTTCTCCCCAGCCAATCTTTCCTTTTTCTGACTCAAGACGGATAAAAACACCTTCTCGCACTCCATCTTGAAAAAGGCGGCGATATCGATAGAGAGTTTGCTTCAATGAACCCCCCTTTAAGTATTACCCCAGCTCAAGCAAAAAATGAGCGTATAGAGGATTTGCAGCTGCCCGACTTTGGGAAAAAGGGGGGCAAGCTCCTCACTTTTTTTAGCTTTTAAGACAAGACGAATTAGAGGGATCCCTAAAAAAAGGGTTCCAATGGTGGGGAAGTAAACCTTTTGCAAAAGGGGGATGATAGCTGCTCCTAAAATGCAACTTGCAAATTCGAGCTTTCCAAAGGTTGTTCCAAAACGGACAGGAAGGGTTTTCTTTCCCACTTTTTGGTCTTGTTTTTGGTCTCGAAGATTATTCATTGTTAGGATCGCTGTAGATAAGAGTCCAGGAGGAAAGCCGGCTAAAATCGCAACTGGGCTGACAAGACCCGTTTGTAGATAAGTCACCCCTGCAGCAGCAACTGGGCCAAAAAAGATGAGGACAAAAAGATCTCCTAGCCCTAGATACCCCAAAGGATAAGGGCCTCCTGTATAGAGGTAGCCAAAAAGAATGGCAAGGAGGGCTAAAACACCGATTTGCCACCCTCCAAGCGCCATGAGATAAAAACCTAGAAGGGCTGCGACTCCAAAGATGGCAAAGGTGACAAGTCTCATTTTCTGTGGAGTGACAAGTCCTGCTTGCACTAAGCGGCGAGGTCCTTTGCGCTCTTTTGTATCGGCCCCTTTCAGAAAATCGATGTAGTCGTTAGCAAAGTTGGTTCCAATTTGCACCGCTAAAGCAAACAAAGCACAGGCAAAAAAGATTCCCCAATGGAAGGGGCCCATTCGAAAGGCAATCACACTTCCAATGAGTACAGGAGAAAGAGAGGCGATAAGCGTTTTGGGGCGGGCCCCTTCAATCCATAACTTCATGGTCTTTTGGGAAATTTTGAAAAGTTAGGTTTTCGTTTTTCTAAAAATGATCGGTGCCCTTCTTGCGCCTCTTCAGACATGTAGTAGAGAAGAGTCGCATTTCCAGCAAGCTCCTGAAGGCCAATTTCCCCGTCGCAGTCAGCATTAAGACCTGCTTTTAAACATCGAAGAGCTAGAGGGGAGTGTTCGAGCATTTGGTTGCACCAATCAATGGTTGTTTTTTCTAAATCTTCTAGGGGAACAACGGCATTAACAAGTCCCATTTCAAGCGCTTCTTCTGCGCTATACTGTTTGCAGAGATACCAGATTTCCCGCGCCTTTTTCTGACCAACGATGCGGGCAAGGTAACTGGCTCCTAGCCCTCCATCAAAAGAGCCCACTTTGGGTCCCGTTTGTCCAAAGACCGCATTGTCTGCAGCAATCGTTAAATCGCAGACAACGTGGAGAACGTGTCCTCCACCAATTGCATATCCTGCAACCATTGCAACAACAGGCTTTGGGCAGGTCCGAATTTGCCGCTGAAAATCAAGAATATTTAAACGGTGAACCCCTTCGTTATCGCTGTATCCCGCTTCTCCTCGGATTGACTGATCTCCCCCCGAGCAAAAGGCTCTTCCTCCCTCACCGGTCAAAATGATTACGCCAATGTCTTGATCGTTGCGAGCGTTTTCAAGGGCGTTTCCCATCTCCTGCACCGTCAGGGGGCGGAAGGCATTATGAATGCGAGGGCGGTTGATTGAAATTTTCGCAATCCCCCCCATTTTGTGGTATAAAATATCGGTATATTCCCCAGCCACTTCCCACTTTACTTTCTCTAACATTGTGTTGCTCATGAACCTATCTCACTATTAGAAATTCTAGAATTTTGAAGCATTTTTTTTTAGAATTTGAAATCTCTTTGCGCACCATACTTGGTGAAGTAGAGCAAAAAGAGATTTCAAATTCTGGAGAAAAAGGCTCAAAAGGATAGGGTTTATAATAATGGGATAGGTTCATAAGGCCTCCAGGATCTGCTTTGCGCAGGCATTTGGGTTTTCTAAATGAATTGCATGACCACTTTTAGGAATCCATGCAACGGGGAAGCTCTTTTGCAGCTTCTTCCCAATCAGTTGGTATCTTATATCATGATCTCCAAATAAAAACACCATGGGGCAAGAAATTTTTTTTAACTTTGGCCATAAATTAGGGAGATTTGCTGGGCTGCACCTTCGAATGACCTCTGCAAGCATTTTGGGATTGTGTCTTCTCCGCATCCGATCTACTTTAAACGTTTTGAAAAGGGGCTGCGCATACCATTTATCTAAAAATCGTTCCATTCCCTCTTCTTCTAAAACCTTTGCCCACTTTTCGTCTTGCTCTCTCCTTTTTTCCCCCTCTTCTCCGGGATTAGCAGAAAGAAGGATCAACTTCTTTACCCGTCTTGGAAACTTATAGGCATATTGCATTGCAAGACGTCCCCCCAGTGAATAACCTATGAGGGTGACATCTTCTCCGATTTCTTTTTCGAAACCCTCCCAGTCAAGGGAGCGCCCTTGGTGCCCAGGAAGGGTTAAACACCGGTGGGGAAGGTTGATAATGGATGCAATCTCTTCCCAGTCTTCTTTGACACCTAAAAACCCATGGAGAAACGTGATCATATTGATCAAATTAACATGAAAGTAGAAAAAGAGACAGATGATAATTTCTAATCGTTATGGGCTAGCCTAAGCCCATCTTTTGCCCACTCTGTAGGGAGGTAATGATCAAAGAGGTATCTTAAAAAGAGTGCGTTGCTATTATGATCATTGCCAGGAAGGTAGACAACCTGTTTTCCTTCATATTCAGATTGAAGGAGTGGATGAACCGGGATCCCCCCTTCACATTCAACTCTTAGGTTCTCAGAATGGATTGTGTAGGTCCCTTCTGCAAGGTTTGCTTCAAATACTGTGTTGTTATCTCGGTCAGTAATAATTCTATCCATAAAATGCCTTCATCAAACCTTCTAGGGTTAAGTTTTCATTGCTATTTACGATTTGTTGTAGACGAGATGCATTTTCCCTAAGAGTTTTTTTAGTATCGTCATCTAAGATCAAAGTGGTTTCTGCCTCATTGATGCGTTGCTCAAGCTGAGAGGTGATCTCTCTCACGTGCTGTTTTGTCTCAGCTGTTAGAGGTTCAGATAATTTTTCGGTCCCTTTCAATAACAAGTACCAGTAAGGAGGAGGTATTCCAGCAAGAGGGCCTCCGCCTTCTAGGGCATACCCCATACGGGTGTTCAATTCACTGCTACTTTGCTGAAGGGTAAGCGCGTGATCGATTGGAACCAATTTAATCACCCCATTTTCCTCATACCAAAGGATATTCCCAGCGTTTCGATCTTCATTTCCAAGGAGGATATCTAGGATGGCAATATTTTGCAAAGACTGGGTATCAAAATTTTGCAGCGCTCCTTGGGTAAATTCTTTTTTTCTTAGGGAGCCATTTGATGGGACAAATTGATGGACTGAATAAACTCCACTAGAATCTTTAATGAGTTTTACTTCTGGAACCCCGAGCTCATGTCCAATAATGTAAGCAAGTTTTTCTCTATGGGCTGCAAGTGTATAGGGTGCTTTATGGTTGAGTTCGTCCATGATATTGGTGATTAAAACCTCTTGGAGTTTGTCTTTCATAAGAGGTTGATTGGATTCAGTAATCTTCTCCTTTAAAATGGTCCACATAATCCCTGAATTGGGAAGGGATACCCTTTTTAAAATGAGTCGGGCTTGCTCATCTGTTTTTACTACTTTGGTATCTGTCACCCCTTCTTCAATGTCATGGAAAGTGGGGTTTTTTTGAAAGGTTTCAGATAAAAATTGTGCGTGAGTTTGATTGGGGGCATTTTCAAAGATTCGAATTTTATGGTTATTTTGATCGAGTTCAACCTCTTTCAATCCTTCTTTAATAGTGGCATCAGAAGGTTGGTTTGAAAGGTTTGTATTTACGATTAGTGTTTTTTTAGTGGTTTCAGTAGTAGTTGATGTTTGAGGAAGGGCTAAAGCTACAATGTTGCCGACAGAGGGCGGAGGATTAATCCCTACGGTTAGATTCATTTTATTTTGCTTGGGTCGTTGTTGTGGAGGGGGAACAGAAGAAAGATCATTAACTTTTAACATTTTTAATCTCTATTAAATTATTAATTCATGTAATTATAACATTTAAATTAATAATTTTCAATCAATTAAACTGTTGTTTTTTCGTTCCGTTTAATTTAATAATTTTTTTAATTTTTGATTATAAATGACTTAAGACTTTTTACGTAAGAAGGGAGGAGATCTCTTGGAGATTTTGAAGGAGATCATGATAGAGGGACAGGCTTTGTCCCTGCGCAGTATTAACCTCGATAAGAAGGGGGCCGTCCTCCTTTAGAAGGGGGATTAGATCACTGCTGGTTTGAGGGTTTTCGTAAGAAAGGCCAAACAGGGGGGCCGCATGTTTCAAAAGGTATTTTTGTGGGGAGATGAAAAACTCTTTGGCATTCCCTGTTGGAAGGAAATTAAAGATGTCTCCTCCACCATTATTAATCACAATAAGCTTTACTGGAAGGTTTTGGAGCAAAGAAAGAGAGTTGATGTCATGGAGAAAGGCGAGATCGCCAAGAAAGGCGATTAAAGGTCTGCCACTTCCACGCGCAAGACCTGCAATGGTTGCAATATTGCCGTCGATTCCAGAAAGGCCTCGGTTGCCATAGATCGGGCCGATGGGGGTTTCGGGGGTGAGGAAAAGATCTCCATTTCGCACACTCATGCTATTGGAAAAAAAGAGGGCAGATTTGGATGGGATCTGATCTTTCAAACTGTGGAATAAAAGAGGTTCTGAAAAGTCTTGGTGGGTATCGAAGTAGCTCTTGACCCCTTTTTCTGTAAATTGATTCAATTCTTTCCATGCGTGAAACCACTCCGAGGGGGGACGTCCTGAAATGAATGAAGGGATCCGCTGCAGGAAGTCATTTAGGTCGGTTTGAAAGCGGTGGGTCACAGAATGAATAGGGTCTTTGCGGCGAAGATGGGAAGAGATTTGGCAGTGGATTTTCACTTTTTTAGAGGCGATCCAATCGGTTAATTTTGCAGAGACAAATCGATCGCCGATTTGCAAAATGGCATCAGGGCTATAATCTTCATGAGCGCCGATAGATCTTAGGATTAAATCATAGTAGGGAATCACCCCGTACCCCCTTCCTTGGCTTCGGATTGAGGAGAAGATATCGGGAAAAATAGGCCATTGCAAATACCTAGATAGGGTATAAATGGCATCGGTATGTTCGAATTGAGCTGTTCCAGAAACGAGAATAAGCCCTTTTTCATATCCTGAAAGTTCATCTGCAAGCTCTTCTAAGGAAGAATCCCCCAATGCAGTTTTTCCTGGGAAAAGGAGGGTTTTTGCTGAGGGTCTGGAGGTGACGGAAAGGGGAAGAGGGGAACTTGTGAGGGGCTTGCGAAACATGCAGTTGAGATGAACGGGACCATCAAAAGCATCGCTCATCATTTGAGCGACTGTTGTTCCTATTAAGTCTGTCGGAATTTTTGGATCGGGGCAAGGGAGGGTCCCCTGCCAACGGACAAAATTATTGAAGATTTTGACTTGGTCTGCTGTTTGATTTGCACCACAGTCTTGGAGCTCGGGTGGGCGGTCTGCAGAGAGGACGATAAGAGGGAGGTTATCTGCATGTCCCTCCATGATAGCGGGAAGGAGGTTTCCTACAGCTGTTCCCGATGTCACGATGAGTGCAACAGGGCGATTGCTTCCTTTTGCAATCCCAAGAGCATGAAAAGCCATTCCCCGCTCATCGAAGTGGACAAACGTTTCTGCAAGAGGGTGGTTTGCTGCAGCTATAATGAGAGGAGTAGCGCGCGCTCCAGGGCTAATGCAAAAATGTCTCACTCCATGGTGGATCAGCTCTTTAATGAGAAGGTGTCCCCATAGATCGTTTAATCCCTCTTTATCATTTTTCATAAAAAGCCATGTATTGGGAGATTTTATGTTCCAGCTCTTCCCACTCTCTGATAGGGGTGGATCCTTTAACGATACCAGTTCCTGCATAGAGTCGAAGGGTGTTTTCTTCAACAAGGGCTGAGCGAATGGCAACCATATGGTGAGCTTTTTCAGGAGAAACGAATCCAATCGGAGCGGCATACCAACCACGATCAAAATGTTCCCGTTTATTAATCTCTCTGCAGGTCTCTACTTTCGGAAACCCCCCAACTGCAGGAGTAGGGTGAAGGGCATCTACGAGCATATGATCGGTTACTCCAGGCTGCAGAGTTCCCTCGATAAGGTGGTGAAGGTGGTGCACGTAAGTTGTTTGAAGGGTGGTGCACTCACTGATTGAAACAGAGAGGCAAAGGGGGGATAATGTCTTGACGATCATGTCTTTAACAACGTCTAATTCATGTCTCTCCTTTGGACAATTCAGGAGCTGGTCTTTAAAAAAAGCATCTTTTTCGGGAGTGCTTCCTCGAGGGGAGGTTCCTGCAATTGCAGCGCACTGAACGTGATCTCCAACTCTTCGGTATAACATTTCGGGTGTGCTGCTAATAAATGCTTCCTTTTCTGAAAATTGAAAGGCGAAGCGATGATTTCCTGAAAGATTCTTTAAGAGGGCGTATGGAGAGCAATGACCTTCTCCTTCGAGTTTAGTGCAACGGGCTAGAACCACTTTTAAATATTCATTTCTGTTAATCCCTTTAAGGATGTCACCGATCTCTCTTTCCCATACGGGGTATGAAGGAGAATCGAAACGACTTATCGGACTAAAAGAGCCCTCTAAGGGAAGAGGAGGCTCAAGGGTGAAATCCAGATTTTCCTCAGTTCGGTTGATACATAAAAACGTTCCCTCTTTTCGCTTTTCAATTTCGATAAGAGGAAGAAAGTAGGAGCAGTCAGGGAAACTCTTCCAAGAGTTTTTCCTTCGCTTCATAAAATCTCTTCCTCCAAAAAGACGAGGACCAGTCTCCTCGCTAAAGGTAGGAATTTCATTTGTTTGAAAAACACTTCCAATGGCTGCAATAGCGCCATCGAGCTCTGTTTCGAAATAGACTTTTGGAAAGAGATTTTGAGCAGAAAGCCATTCGAAAAGATCTTCGACGGGAAAAGGAACCTCGAGGCGCATGTAAGGGATGCGCACTCCATTTAATGTAAAAAACTCAGGGCGAAAGGGGGTTCTTAGAAGAGCGGAGATCAGCTCATTAGGTGGGGTTATAAGTCGTTTCCGCAAGGCAATTTATCTCCAATATAAAGGGTTGCAATGCCAAAGGTTAAAGGGTAGGCCTTCACATAAAAAAAACCTGCTTGTTTAATCTTTTCACAAAATTCTGCGCCGTAGGGGAAGGATTCTACGGTGTTATTCAAATAGCGGTAAGCTTTTCGGTTGCGAGAGATCCACCCTGCAATGTTGGGGAGAACATATCTAAGATAGAAAACATGAAGTTTTCGAATGATCAAATTTTTCGGAAGGGAAAATTCTAGGATCATCACCCGCCCAGAAGGAGTAAGGACTCGAAAACACTCATATAAACACTTGTCTACATCGGTCACATTGCGGATTCCAAAAGACATCGTGACACACTCTACCGTCTCTTTTTGCAATTTAATGTTCGTTGCATCCCCTTCCATTAGAGTAATTTGATGAGCATAAGGTTTATCAATGATTTTCTTTTGCCCATAGCGGATCATTTCCTGAGACAAATCAAGGCCAAGTGCTGAATGAACTTGCTTTGCTTTTTTGACAATTGTAATCAGTTGGTCTCCTGTTCCCGTTGCCAAGTCAAGGAGACGAATATCTTCACCTTGGGGCAGGTGACGGATCAATTGGCGTCTCCAGTAGGTATCGACGCCAAAAGAGAGGAGATGATTAATAAGATCATATCTTGGAGAGATCTTATCAAACATTTTCCAAACTTGTTCGCGGGACTCTTCTTCCTTAAGATTCACAGCAGCTCCTTTACCTCCACCACATTATCAACCGTTAATGAAAAAAACAAGAAAATTGACGATATGTTAAAACTGTACCACAACCTGTTGGTGGTAGACATTGTATGCGAGATACTCAGGGTGAACGTTTTTCTTTTCGCAAAATTCTGAGAAAGCTTTGAGCTCATGCTCTTCAAATCCAGGAAAGTTATAGAGCTCATCGAATATGATTACTGTCCCTTTCACAATGTTTTCTCCAAGGTAGTTGAAAACATCTGCAGTTGAAGAATACAAATCGCAATCAATGTGGAGAAGGGCAATGGGGGTATTTTGAAGCACTCCTTTTTTAAATGTAGGGAGAGTTTTGTTAAACCACCCTTTATAAAGAGTGACATTTTGAAGGACTAGAGGAAGGTTTTCTAAACTGAAGGTTTCTTTAGGGCAATAGCCATCTTCTCTTTCCCAATCATGGGGAAGTCCTTGAAAGGAATCGAACCCATGGATCACTTTATTGGGGTTAAGTGCCGCAAGAAAATTAATGGTTTTTCCCATCCAGACCCCCATCTCGAGATACATTCCATCGATTGAAACGGCATCAGATGCAAAGCGAAGAATGTCTGCATCGGTTGAAAGAGGAGTTGCCTCAGAAAGAAAAGTAGAAGCGAAATCCTTCGATTTTTTACATAGGTTAAAGTGACTATTTTGAGAGCAAAGATGAAAGACTTGATGCCCCTTTTTTCTACTTAAAATAGGATAACCTCTTATTTTCAGAACTTTCAAATTGGATATATAAGAGAAAGTAATTTCTTTACAACATGCCGATTGCGAGTTAAAAATAAGTGGCGCTAGAGCAATAATATACTTGCACTTTTGAGTTGATTTTTCTATAGTGGAAGTAAGCAACCGGTGTGGCAAAAAGGATGAAGCGGACGTCAAGAAACTACGATGGTGCTACACCGACAGGAAGGCAAATTCGAGAACTTCTCCCTGAAGTATTGACCAGCCTTTCTGAAAAAATGGATGAACAGCCACAGCGCATTCTTGATGCATGGTTTGATATTGTCGGTGCACGAATTGGCAAAATGTCACGTCCAGTCGTCTTTGATGCAGGAGTATTAAAAGTACAAGTTAAAAACTCAACCCTTTTGAGCTTGCTTGTTGAGCATGAAAAGCCCCGCTTGATAGCAATGTTTCAAAAGAGATTTCCGAAAGTAAGGTTTCGAGATATCTCTTTTAAAATAGGATAAAAACGAATAGGAAATTATGACGATGACAAAAGATAAAGATCCTAGCCAGCAGGATTATACTGCTAGTTCGATCACGGTTCTTGAAGGTCTCCAAGCGGTTAGAGAACGTCCGGGGATGTATATTGGTGATACGGCGGTCAACGGTCTCCATCAATTGGTCTACGAAGTTGTCGATAACTGTATCGATGAAGCGATGGCAGGGTATTGCACGTTGATTCAAGTGACTGTTCATGAGGATAACTCTGTCACCGTCGAAGATAATGGGCGAGGAATTCCAGTTGAAAAGCATGAAAAGGAATCGAAGAAGCAGGGGCGTGAAGTTTCTGCGGTTGAAGTCGTGATGACGATTCTTCATGCTGGAGGAAAGTTTGATAAGAACACTTACAAGGTCTCTGGAGGACTACATGGTGTAGGGGTAAGCTGCGTGAACGCCCTTTCTAAGAAGCTCCATGTCGAAGTGTATAAAGATGGAAAAGAGCATTCCATTGAATTTTCCAGAGGTAAAGTGACCCATCCCCTTAAAGTTGAAGGGTCGACAGAAAAAAGGGGGACAAGGGTTCATTTTGTCCCTGATGATCAGATCTTTTCTGTTACAGAATATGATCATGGAATCCTCCTTAACCGTCTCCGCGAGCTTGCTTTTTTGAATCGAGGGATCCAGATTGCCTTTCGTGATGAAAGAGAAGAGGTTAAGGAAGATGTTATCTTTAAGTATGAGGGGGGTATTTCCTCTTTTGTAAAATATCTCAATGAGAACAAGACAGTCCTTTTTGAAAAGCCAATATACATTACTGGGACCAAAGAGCTTCATGATGGTCCTATTGAATTTGAAATTGCCATGCAATGGAATGGGACCTATTCGGAATCGATCTACTCGTATGTGAATAACATTGCAACCCGTCATGGGGGAACCCACGTTTCAGGATTTTCTGCAGCCCTTACCCGCTCATTAAACACTTACATTAAAAACAATAACCTTCTCAAAAATTCTAAAGTCTCGGTAACGGGAGAAGATATGAGAGAAGGATTAACAACTGTTCTTTCGATTAAAATTGCAAACCCTCAGTTTGAAGGACAGACAAAACAGAAACTTGGAAATAGTGAAGTTGCTTCGATTGTTCAACAAATTGTAGGGGAAGAATTTTCTATATTCCTCGATGAAAACCCTTCCATTGCTCGAACAATTGTTGATAAAGCGATCTTAGCTGCCCAAGCAAGGGAAGCTGCAAAAAAAGCACGAGAGTTGACCTTGAGGAAAACAGCGCTTGATAGTGGCCGTTTGCCTGGAAAGCTGAGCGATTGTCAAGAGAGCGATCCTTCGAAATGTGAGATCTACATTGTTGAGGGAGACTCTGCGGGAGGATCGGCAAAGTTGGGGCGCGATCGTCGCTTTCAAGCCATTCTTCCGATTCGAGGTAAGATTCTCAACGTCGAGAAGGCTCGCCTTCAAAAGGTCCTTCAAAACCAAGAAGTGGGAACGATGGTTTCTGCTTTTGGATGTGGGATTGGAAAAGACAATTTCAACTTAGAAAAGCTCCGATATCACCGGATCATTATCATGACAGATGCTGACGTTGATGGCTCTCATATCCGCACCCTTCTTTTGACCTTTTTCTATCGTCATATGCCAGCCCTTATTGAGAACAATTATGTTTATATTGCTCAGCCCCCTCTTTACCGTGTGAGTCGAAAGAAAGTGAGTCGCTACATCCACTCTGAAAGGGAGATGGACGAGTATCTTTTGAGTCTTGGGATTAGTGATGTGACATTGAGACTAGCCTCTCATAGCCAACCTCTTGAAAGTGACGAGGTCAAGACCCTTCTCTACACAATTTTAGAAGTAGAGCAGCTCATTGCTTCGATCGAAAGGAAGGGAATCCCATTTCGGGAGTTTTTAGAGGCTCAAAATGAAGAAGGGCTCCTTCCCCGTTTCCACATTATCATAAAAGGGGAACACCGTTTTGTCTATTCGAACGACGAATTTGCAGAACTTCGAAAACATAACGAAGAAAGTCAAAGACTGGAGCATGAAACCACACTTGCCTCGATTCCTGAAGAAGAGCAAACCGAAGAGATGAAAGAGTTCACTCCTCGTCCTCTTTCTTTTGTTGAACTTTATGAAGATGGAAAGCTTAAGAGGTTGAAGGAGAAGCTAGGTGATTATAGCTTTGCCCTTGGACAATACCTTAAAGCAGAAGGGAAACTTCTCGATATTATTGAAGAAGGAGGAGAAGAGACCCCTATTTATACCTTGAAAGAGCTCATTGAATTCCTTCGGAAGAATGGACGAAAAGGGATTGAGATTCAAAGGTATAAAGGTCTTGGGGAAATGAATGCAGACCAACTTTGGGAAACAACAATGGATCCTGAAAAGCGGACCCTTGTCCAGGTGACCATGCCTGATGCTGTTGCGGCTGACCATATGTTCACGATGCTGATGGGAGATGAAGTGGCTCCTCGCCGTGCCTTTATTGAATCACATGCCCTTTCGGTTAAAAACTTAGATATTTAATAGGAGAAACCATGTCCTACACAGATGGAGAAACAGTTGTCCCACGGAGTGTGGAAGAGGAGATGAAGGAGAGTTATCTCCGCTACTCCATGTCGGTCATTATTGCTCGTGCCCTTCCCGATGTTCGTGATGGACTCAAACCTTCACAGCGGCGCGTACTTTTTGCAATGCGGCAGCTCAATTTGAGCCCTGGGGCAAAGCATCGAAAATGTGCAAAAATCTGTGGTGACACCTCCGGGGATTACCATCCTCATGGTGAGCAGGTGATTTATCCAACCCTTGTTCGGATGGCTCAAGATTGGGTAATGCGTTACACCATGATACAAGGGCAGGGAAACTTTGGTTCGATTGATGGAGACCCTCCTGCTGCGATGCGTTACACTGAAGCGCGCCTCACAAAGCCTTCAATGGCTCTCATGGAAGATCTCGATAAAGAAACGGTCGAATACATCCCAAACTATGATGAGACTAAAAAAGAGCCAACGGTTTTTCCTGCAAAATTTCCAAATCTCCTCTGTAATGGTTCTTCTGGAATTGCTGTGGGGATGGCAACAAACATTCCTCCTCACAATTTAAAAGAGCTATGTCGAGCGACAGAACTTGTCATTGATAATCCTAAGATATCGATCGATGAAATTATGGAGGTGATGCCTGCCCCTGATTTTCCAACTGGAGGGATGATCTGCGGATACCGAGGGATTAAAGAAGCTTTTCATACAGGGCGTGGAAAACTTACTCTGCGAGGGATTCTCCACGTTGAAGATGTTAAGAATACCGATAAACAGCGCGTTGTGATTGATGAGGTCCCTTACAATGTCAATAAATCACGCCTGGTCGAGCGTTTGGCAGAGCTTGTTAATGACAAGCAGATTACAGGGGTTTCTGATATCCGCGATGAATCTGATAAAGATGGAATGAGGGTTGTAATCGATCTAAAAAAGGGAGAGATTCCCGATGTGATCATCAACCAGCTTTATAAGTTTACCGATATGCAGATCACCTTCGGGTGCAATATGCTTGCTCTAGATAAAGGGCTTCCTCGCATCATGAACGTTAAGCAGATGATTGCTGCTTGGGTTGATCATCGCATTGAAGTTGTTCGTGCAAGGACCCGCTTTGAACTCAATAAAGCAGAAGCTAGAGCCCATATCTTAGAGGGATATCTAAAAGCTCTAGATCACCTTGATGAGGTTGTAAAGATCATTCGGGGGAGTAATAATCGAGATGAAGCAAAGGTAAAACTCATTGAAAAATATGAATTTTCTGATCGCCAGGTCAATGCTGTTCTCGATCTTCGTCTCTATCAACTCACAGGGATGGAAAAGGAAAAAATCGAAGAAGAATATGCCGATCTTCAAGCGAAAATTGCTCACTACCGAGCGGTTCTTGCGAGTGAGACTTTAGTTCGAGGAATTATCAAGGATGAACTCGAAGAGGTTCAAGCCTTTGATAGGACGGAGAGAAAAACACAGATTGTTCCTGCTGAAGAAGAGTTTCAGATGGAAGATCTCATCGCCGATGAACCTGTTATCCTGACCATTTCAAACGATGACTACATTAAGAGAATGCCAGTAGGGACCTTTAGAGAACAGAAGAGGGGAGGACAAGGGGTCATTGGATTTGATCATAAGAAAGAAACCGATATGATCAAAGACATTTATGTCGCTTCGACCCATGATACCTTGATGTTCTTCACAAATTTTGGTCGCGTTTATTGGGTGAAGGTATGGCAAATTCCTGAAGCTGGGCGCCGCTCTAAAGGGAAACCACTCGTTAACCTTCTTGAGGGGTTAAGTGAAGGGGAACAAATCGCAGCGCAGCTTCGTGTCCGCCAGTTTGATGAAGAAGGGGCATCGATCCTCCTTGCAACAAAACAAGGGGTTGTGAAGAAAACCCTCCTTGAGTCCTTTAGCTCTCCACGCCGCAAAGGGGTGTATGCAATCAATATCGATGAGGGAGATGAAGTCATCGCAGCCCATATCGTTCGCCCTGAAGAGCAGGTGATGTTATTCACCCACGAAGGGATGGCTGTTCGTTTCGATCAAGATCAAGTCCGTGCGATGGGAAGAGTGGCTCGTGGTGTTCGAGGTGTTAAGTTAAAGAGCGTAAGTGATCATGTCGTTTCGTGCGAGGTTGTCCGTGGCAATGAAACGGTTCTTGTCGTTTGTGAAAATGGATTTGGAAAAAGGTCAAGCGTGGATCAGTTTAGACACACCAACCGAGGGGGAGTCGGCGTTCGCTCTATTATCACTAGCAAGAGAAACGGGATGGTCGTTGGGGCCCTTTCTGTCGGAGACAAGGACAGTGTTGTCTTGATGGCAAGTTCAGGGCACACTTTGAGACTAAGCATGACCGATATTCGGGTTATGGGGCGCTCTACTCAAGGGGTAAAAGTGGTGAATCTAAAAAATAGTGACACCCTTGTAGCCATGCAAAAGATTGAGCATCTCGAAGAAGAAGAAAAAGAGAGTGAAGAAAAGAAATAAGGGTCTCTTTATCACCTTTGAAGGGGGGGAAGGAGCAGGGAAAACGACTCTGATTAACCGGGTATTTGATGAGCTTTCCTCAAAAGGGCATTCAGTTATCCGTACCTTGGAGCCTGGAGGGACCTCTCTTGGAAAAGAGATTCGGGAACTCCTCCTTCACCAGAAAAAAAGTGCCATTTGCCGCCAAAGTGAACTATTTCTCTATCTATCTGATCGATCGCAGCACGTCCAAGAGCTGATCTTACCCTCTCTTAATGCAGGGAGAGTTGTTTTGTGTGATCGCTTTAATGACTCTACCTTGGCCTATCAGGGGGCTGCCCGCGCCCTTAATGTGGACCTTCTTCGTGGATTGTGCCTTGCTGCAACCGATGGCCTTTGCCCCGACTTAACCCTCTACCTTGACCTTGATCCTGAAGTGGGGCTGAGTCGCGCAAAGCAGAAAAACACTTATGATCGCTTAGAAGCAGAGAAGCTAGAGTTTCATTTGAAAGTGCGTGAGGCTTTCCTCTCCCTTGCAGAAAAAGAGCCTGACCGTTTTCATACTATCGACGCATCGAAAGATGTCGATACCGTTTATTATAATGCCATGAAGGAAATCGAGTCCTTACTATGAACCTACCTCACTATTATAAACCCTATCCTTTTGAGCCTTTTTCTCCAGCAATAGATGAGCTCCCTGGAAACCCCCACGTTAAAGCCCACTTAAAAAAGCTCCTCAAGAAGGTGCCGCACGCTCTCCTTTTTGAAGGACCGCAAGGAGTGGGGAAAGGGGAGTTTGCAAAGGCCTTTGCCCGCGCCCTTTTAAAAACATCAAAGAAAGAGCCCCCCGATCTTCGTCACCTTTATCCCGAGGGGAAAGGGAACCACCACCCCATGCATGCGATCAAACAGTTTATCGAGGAAACGACTCTTCCTCCCTTCGAAGCAGAGCGGAAAGTTTTTATCATTCATGAAGCAGAAAAGATGCTTCCCACAAGTAGCAATGCCCTCTTAAAAACTCTTGAAGAGCCCGCTGGCCCAGTCACCATTATACTAGTCTCATCCCGCCCTAAAAGTCTTCTTCCCACGATCACCTCTCGCTGCTTTCGCATTCCCTTTTCCCTTCTAACGGAAGAGGAAATCATCGATGTTCTTACCCCCGAAAAAACCCCTGAAGAAGCGCACAAAATCGCCCTTCTTTCCCATGGGAGTCTAGAAAAAGCCCGTTTCCTTGCCTCTAAAGAGGAAGACCCTTTGCCAGAGCAGATGTTTCATGTCGGATTCCGCCTCCTTCGAGGCGACCTTCCCTTGGCAAAAGAGCTCCCTGAAATAGAAAAACCAGAAGAGGCTCTCTCTTATCTCTTCTACTTTTACCGTGACCTCCATCTCCTTCGATCCAAGGGAGATCCTTCTCTTCTCTTTTATCAGGAAAAGGCTGAGGTCCTCTCTCAAATAAAAGGGTCCCTTCCTTCCTTAGATGTGGTTCAGGAAAATATTGAAAAGGCTCTTCTAGCAGCTGAATTGCACCTTCCTTTAGCACATGTTCTCCCTTTATTTCTCCAAAGGGAAACCAACGACTGCCTTGTAGCAAAGTAAGAGGTGATCCACCCCGTTCATTGCCTTATGAGGATCAGTCTCTGGAGGAAGATTCAACGCTTGAGCGATCTTGTTTTTTGACAGACCAGTAGACCATGGAGCGGGACCAGATCCTTGCAAACATTTGACCCAATACATTGAGGCGAGATCAAGCCAGTGATAAGGCCAATTAAGCCTTTCTTGCACATCAGCATCGATCAATTGGGAGAAAAAAGCCCGATCAAAAGAGGGGTTTTGGCAGATAAAAACTGCTTTGCCCCTTTCAACGCCGCAACGTTTAAAAGAGAGTTTCACCTTTTCAGCGACCTGCTCAGACTTCATCCCCTCTTTTAGATCATCCCAAGTAAACCCGTTAATTTTAAGACTTTCAGGATCACTTTTCTTCCACTGTTCGTAGGGAAGATAGATCTTTGTATCAAAAGCCTCAATGACCGATCCACTTTCAACATCAACGATTTTATATGCAAGTTCGCAGATATGGTGTTTTCGGACATTCAGTCCATTTGTTTCAGAGTCTAAAAAGATGCCAAGCATGCCTTTCTCCCATACGCAAGTGAAAGATTTTATACCTTCTAAAGATAAAATTCACACCTTAATTTTAAGAGGAAAACTTGTAAAGAGAGAAATTAACCTAGAGCAG
>JAGROK010000176.1 GCA_020440285.1 Chlamydiia bacterium
GACTCAAGCTCTCCACTGCCCTCATCGATGGCAATTTCGATGAACTGAGAATGGCAGAAAGAGAGGATCCGTCGAAGGTTTACCTTTCACATTTACTAAACTCCTACGACACAAAAAAAAAATCTGTGCTTAAAGCCCAAACATTAAATGCCCTTCTTCCTGGAGCAGGGTTTCTCTACGTAGGTCAAAAACAATCGGCCTTCACCTCGTTTCTTCTCAATGGTTTATTCATCTGGGCTTCGGTCCATTTTTACTCCAAAGGGAACTACGCTGCAGGGGCTATCTTCACGAGCTTTGAGACAGGTTGGTATTTTGGAGGGATCTATGGGGCAGGAGAAAGTGCTAAGCTTTATAATGAACGCCTCTATGAAGATCTCGCCTACCCCATTCTAAGCAAACAAGGGTACTTTCCTGTCCTCATGCTAAGGTTTGGGTTCTAATGAAGCTCTTTCTTTTCCTAATTCTTTCCCTTTCTCTTTTTGCTGAAGTGGGTTTTGTAGAACCTTGGGGAAAAGATAGTGAGCTTATCGTTAGAAGAAGTCTGATCCCTCCCCTTCCTGAAAAGTCAGGGATCATGACAAAGCTGAGCGAATCTGTGATTCTCTTTCATCAAAATATTCTCTCCCCCGTTGATGGACCACGGAGTCACTTTCGCCCTACAAGTTCTCGCTACATGCTCCTTGCGATGAAACGCCACGGCTTTATAAAGGGATACATTATGGGGTGCAACCGCCTCCTTCGTGAAAATAAAGAAAAGTGGGTTTACCGCACTGTCACGATTGATGGAGAGCTTTATAAGTGGGATCCCACATTTTCTTCTTCAAAGCGGAGAGGCTCTTCCAAAAAGCGAACTTCCTCCTGAGGAGATTTTGTTTTATCTTGACGCTTCTTTCCCTTAAGGTAAAAGGTTAAGGGAACCCCAGTATAAGGGTAATGAATGCGAAACTGATTGATCAGATATTTTTTGTAGGTTTCCCCAAGAAGATCAACATGATTAACGAAGAAAACAAAGCGGGGAGGAGCGGTGTCGACCTGAGCCATATAATAAATGCGAAGCCGTTTTCCTCTAAGCATGGGAGGGTGGACCTTATGCATCACTTTTTCGATAAATTTATTGAGCTGCCCCGTAGAAATTCTCCTCGTGAGGTTTTCATACACCTCATGAATCAAAGGGAAAAGAGCATCAATTTTCCGCCCAGTAAGGGCAGAACCAAATAGAGTAGGGCAATAACTGGTGAAGGAAGCTTCCATTTCGAGGCTCTTTTTGCAATGCTCCATCCGAAATCCTTTAACAAGATCCCACTTGTTAAAGAAGAGGATGCACCCCTTTCCTTTTTCCTCAATGGTATTGGCAATCCGTTTTTCTTGCGCCGTCATCCCCTCTTTCGCATCGAGCATCAAAATGCAAACATCTGAGCGCTCAATCGCCCTTTCTGTTCGAATAGCAGCAAACTTATCAACAACCTCTCCTTCAGATTTTTTCCTTCGGATCCCAGCTGTATCAATAAAGGTCAAAACCTCTCCTGCATGCTCCACCGAAACATCGATCGCATCACGCGTTGTTCCTGCAATGGGACTTACAACACACCGAGACTCATCAAGAAGGGTGTTAATTAACGTCGACTTCCCCACATTCGGCCGTCCAATAATCGCAACCTTAATACCGAGAGGTTCATCCTCCTCCTCTTCTTTAACAGGACAAGGCTCAAGGGCCATCTCAAGCATCTCAACAATATGGTGTCCTTGAATGGCAGATACCGCAACGATCTTTTCAATCCCAAGGGGATAGAAAGGAGCTAAGGCCCCTTCATCCTCATTGTCTACCTTACTCACTGCCAGGGTGAGAGGTTTTCTACTTTTGAGTAGAATATCAGCAACATCCTCATCTAACCGAGTCAGCCCAATCCGGGAGTCCACAACCATAATGAGGCTATCCGCCTCCTCAATCGCTACTTCCGCTTGCCTCTTGACCTCTTCGGCAAAGGGGATCTCACTCCTCCCATCAATGCCCCCCGTATCAATGATTTCGAAGGGGCGGCCAAAAAGCTCAGCCTCAGCGTAAAGTCTATCCCGCGTGACTCCCTCCATCTCATCGACAATGGCAATCCGCTTCTTCGCAATCCGGTTAAAAAGGGCTGACTTACCCACGTTGGGGCGCCCTATCAAGGCAATTTTTGGTTTCATCCCGCTATGATACCACACCCTCAAGATTCTTAGATAGACAAGAAGAAATCTCAATGAAGGGCTAAAGGGGGTGTAACTAAAACCCCGAAGTGCGACCTATTTTTCCCTTTAGGGCTGCATAAATAGGTCGCACTTCGGGGTAAAAGTGGTAGCAAGAAAGTTTTTTTATCAGGACAGGTTCTTGCTTTCCAACCCTATTGCTTCATCATTATCTGAATATAAAACAAAGTTATAACCTTTAATAATGCGTCGGGCTCCGTGCCCTTCGTGTATACACTCCGGCCGCGTCCCCTGCCGCCCCCCGTTGAGCTTCGATTCGCCAAGCCAAATCAGCCTTTAGTCGGGGGCCCGGGCCTTAGCCCTGAGCGGACCCCTCCTTCATGCCGATTTTGCAGAGACGACTCGAAGCCGTGGGCTGCTCCTGCATTCGCTTTCCAAATTTGACAATTTGGAGCTCATGTCATCCGCAGAAAAAGTTTTATGGTGATTTCTCTTAAGTCTCTTTCTGGCAAAGGACATCTTCGCCAAATGTTAGTTTGAGCGAGATGCCGGAGCCAGCCCACGGCTTCAAGTTAGTCTTCGAAAATTGACATGCAGGAGGGGCCCGCTCAGGGCTAAGCCCGGGCCCCCGACTAAAAGGCAATTTGCGTTTCTAAATTGAAGCTCAATGGGGGCGGCAGGGGGCCATGCCAAAGGACATGGCAGCCCGACGCATTATAAAGTAGAATCCTCAGGAGGAAAAAATGTCTTCAAAATTAAAAGCTTTTTACCACCACTTTTAGTTACACCCGGGCTAAAGAGCTTTCTTGACTCAAAATCTTAGATTATGGTCCTATTATGCCTATGCAAGTAGAATATTTTTTGAATTTTTGCGAAAGTATCATCAATCTTGAGCTCCTGGTTCTTGGAGATATAGAATACCAGAAAAAGCAGTGGTTTGTTGGCGACCCTAGAAGAGGAACTTATTATCTTCTGATTGATGAGTTCTTAAACGACTACCAAAGTCTTGTTGAAACTGACGAATACTCGTTATTCAAAGGGGAAAAAGCCTTTCAGTCTCTTGAAGAGCTTTACACGCAGGTCGATTCATTCTATCTCAGGCAAACTCAGGCCGATTCTACAATCTTTAACGATCAAAACTGGATAGACATTGTAAAAAAAGCCCAGGAAACAACCCAGTTATTAACCGAGTTTATCAAGGGCCAGTAGATCGGTATTATAGTGCTTTCAATCTAAAATTTTAAACTGAAAACACTATACCCAAACAACTTCAAAAGTTGGAGTTTTGCCAAAACCAACGCCCCAGATTTAATCTCCTCGAAGCAGCACCTATTCAGGTGGATAGGTGCGATGCAGAGGAGGTTAAAGGTGGGGATGTTGGCGAAGGGAA
>JAGROK010000177.1 GCA_020440285.1 Chlamydiia bacterium
ATTATAGGACGTAACCGAAGCAAAGTGTTAGATTTTTTTTTAGTAGACGTTTCTTTGGGGATAAGTTAGAATCAGGGCATCTTTATGTAGAGGTTATCTCGTGGATTGGACACATGCGTTTACAGTTATAGGAGGGCTTCGTGCGTTTATGATGTATATTTCAGGACGCACGGATAAAAGAATTGATGCTTTGAAGGCTAAAATTGAATCTACAAATAATAAGATTGAGTCTAGTAAAAAAGAGTTAAAGCTAGAAATCAGGGATTTAGATAAGAAAATAGAAAGATAAAAAAAAGACATCAATCGGATAGACTCAAACGTAAGCAATATCGAAGGGCAAATCACGCAGATGACAAGGCCAAAATTCATACCGATTGACAGGTCTCCAGATCAAGACATAAAAGAAAACTAAATCTTATCTTTAAATCATTGATTCTCAGTCATTTCCAAACATAAGAAAAATTATCCGACGTTCGAAAAGTAGGGGATTTTACTCCCCTTTCTCAGGAAAAAGGTCTTTGATTTTTTCTCCAGACTCAGAAAGAAGTTCTCCTTTCCAGTCTGAGACATTTCGAAGTTCTGAGGAGAAGCTTGCCCCTATGATCACTATTTGCTTGCCTTTATGGGTATAGGGCTTGAAGTACTTCTTTTCGTGGATTTGCTTGAGAGCTTTATCTGCGCTATCGTTTAGTTTAAGCTCAAGGATATAGGTCGTCCTTGGGATTTCCAATATCACATCTATACGCCCTGTATTTGTTGCCCTCTCTGACAAGGGATCAAACCCCATGCCATAGAGCATCGATAGGAGCATTGCCTGATAAGTTCTCTCCTTTGCGTCGACAAAGACTTGATAGGCGAAGCTAGAAAGGCCTATTTCGATGTGCCTAAATAGATAGCCTGGCTCATGCTCTTCTAGCGCCTTGACGGCCTCTCTAGAAGATCTTAAGTTGGTGATCGGGGCAAAATTTTGCACAAGCGAGTTAATGAAGGCTGATCGCACCTCTTCATTAGGAAGGCCTAGCTGGTAGCGTTTGGAGATGGGGTTATAGCCTTTAATAGTAAAATAGCCGGTTTGGTACATCAAGGCTTCTATGTCAATATGGCTGAAGCTACTGATATCCATGAGCTTTTCTTGTGTCGCTGTGGTTCCATCTAGTGAGACCATTGATTCAGAATGCTTTTTAAGTTCATCAATAAGAAAAGAAGGGGTCCCGGTACTATACCAATAGGCCTTTGCTTCTTGTTCGTCTAGATAATTAAGGGTGGAAAAAGGGTTATACACACAAGTTTCTGCGCGCGAGAACCTATAGCCATTGTACCAGGTGCGGATTTCATCCAAAATAACGTCTTTTGTGACTACACTCCCCTGCTGTTTTCCTCTATTTTCAACAATGGATTGAATATGCTCAGAAAAAGTTTTTCTTAATTCTTCTTCAGTATACCCCATCATTGCTGCATATCTAGGGTCCATAGTGATATCTTTGAGGTTATTAGGTCCTGAAAAAAGAGAGACCTGAGAGAATTTACTGACTCCTGTCACGAAGGTAAACTTGAGGTGTTTGTCGAGTCCTTTGAGGGTCCCAAAAAAATCTTTCAGAAGATCACGATTCTTTTCAGCTATTTCAGGTTTTTTAAGATTGTTGATAATGGCGCTATC
>JAGROK010000178.1 GCA_020440285.1 Chlamydiia bacterium
ATGAGATTTTTAGAAAAACCTGCGAAGTAGATAGTCGCAGTGCTATCTTCAAGCAGTTTTTCCTAAAAAGATCGCGAAAAAATGAGTGTTATCATGGGGGATAATCCCGAATTCGCGTTAGATAGTGTCGTCATAAGGTTGGCTTTGAAAGAGGTTTCTATAGGAGAAAAATTCAAGGCGGACGATGGAGTGAGCCCAAACCGGGCTCATGAAGCAGGACAACGCAGAAATTTTCCCTAGAGAAGCCTAAGGCAAGGTCAATCTTATGACGACACTGTCTAGGAGACCTGTTTGGAGATCGGAGTAAACTTTAAAAAGTTTGCGAAGATCGAAAACAGGTTTCATCGGGGAAAAGATCTTTTCCGTTAATGCCCGAATGAATTTTTAAACGCCCTCTAAACAAAGGTATAGGAAAGGATCGCCCCAATACTTGCAGTAAATGTATATGAGCCCGTCTCCATAAGGTGGAAAGAGCGACTTGTGAACTTAGGGGCAAGGGCATAGGTTGCCACTAACGTCCCTAAGAGGGTTCCTCCCATTAAAACGCACTCCTCGTAGCGATAGGTGTCATCACCGAATTGCGCCTTAAGTTTATTAACAAGCTCTGTCTTTTTAACAATGACCCTAAGAACGCTCGACACAGAAGCTGCCATAAAAGCACTTGCAACGGGTCCTGATAAGGGAGCCTTCCAGTCAAAAACTTTTCGAGCCCCAAAAGCACCTACCCCTCCAAGGAGCGTTCCTGCTAATAGAGCACATGCAAAATGTTTCCCAACTTCTCTTACCATCTTAATTTCTTCCTCTTCTTTCTTCAGTAAACTTAAAAGTATAAAATAAGTAGGCTATCGTATTTACAATTGACGGCTTCGCCAATGCGCCATAGCTTACCTTTCCATTGATCTGATTCACCATCACTTTTAACACAAGTGTCGTTGTTAAAATCGACCCTGTACTGACTGTAATCGCAAGGGCTTTTAGGACCGCTGGATCTTTAGCATATTCTGTGGAATGATTAGTGTCATACTCTTTTAAGGCCTTGACCGTTACTAATGTCCATGTAACAATCGATGAACCAAAAATGGCTCCTTGGACTGGCGCAACCAAAAAAGGGGTCTGGCCAATCAAAGCCATTCCAAGACTCACTTTTATGCACATTTGCATTGTGTCATAGTAACGACTAATGATTTTGTCGCCGTCAATTCCTTGGCTCATAGCCGCCCCTTGGGAGCTTTTTTCTATCAATCAAAACAACTGCAAGCCAACTGATCCCAGAGGTCCCTGCAGCAACCTTTAAACTTACGGGATTTTTAATCACGTAGGTTGAAATCATCTTCGTTGCGATAGGAGCAAATAATACCGTCATCACTGTCGAAAACTGCTTATTTGGCCCAAATCCCCAGGTATCTAAACTTCTAAGATCTTTTCCCATAATCGCAGAGCGCCCATCCAAAAGAAAAGTATAAGCAATTGCACTTATCACCCCTTGCAAAGCCCCTATAGAAAGGGGATAGAAAAACCGCCCCTTTAACATTTTCGAAGCAAAAGCAAACCCTGCATGAGTCATCACTAAACCAAATCCATTGAAGAGAAACGATTGACGGGCCTGCAGAAGGGCAAACTTCCTGGTGGTCAAATGGCCCGGTTCTCCCTCATCTTCATTCCGCAGCTGATTAGGAGAAGTGAAAAGCTGATCTAAAAAAAGTCTCATTTGCTATTCTTAACTATCCTGAGTCCAGGTATTTGCCACTGCAATAGAAACCACTGAAACCGCTTCCATCCGAATAACATCCCATTTTCTAGGAGGATACTCGAAATACTTAAGGAGATACCACGAAGTCAAGCCACTTATCCCAATTAATAGTGTAAAGTTTCTCCAATAATCTTTGGCCTTCCTATCCTGGATCTTCCCTTTCCCCCAGTGCTCATACCGATGCACACCATAAACAGTCAAAGCTGTCGTCGTTCCAACGATGCCTGCGGGAGTCACATCTTCAATCCCCATTAAGTAAAGGATAAATGCATTTGCAATCACCGCCGCCCCAATCTGAGGGAGGGTTTGGAAGGCCAATGCCTCTAATTGAGTTGCGGGCTGCGCCCTGGCGCTCACGCCACAAATATTTCCATTTACCATCTTATCCACCTCAAAAATCTGAGAGCAATCATACCCCTTTTTTTCCTATAAGTAAAGAAGATTTTTCCCCATTTTAAAATTTTAAACTGAAAACACTATAGCATTTTAAATTTTAAATTGAAAAAATTCTGACTTAGGAATTTCCCAAAATCAGTATAAAAAAAACGAAGTGGCGAAAATCGCCACTTCGTCCGAACTAACAAAAGAATATCTTTTGTTTTACTTACGCATGCTCTGGAAGAGCTTGCCAACCTTCAATTGTATTAGGTCCAGCTTGATTAAGCTGAGCAACTCGGGCATTCATCCAAGCATTTTGCTCATAATTTTGAGGGTCTTTAATCTCTAGGAACGCTCTTTGAGCTGCTACGTTAGCAGCAAGTAGACCTTGGTATTGTTGCTGGGTTAAGTCTCTTGCCTCATATCGTTCAGGAAGATCTCCCCACCCTTGGACTGTGTCAGCTTGAGCTTGATTAAGCTCATCAACTCGGGCATTTAACCATGCATTTTGCTGATAGTCTTGAGGCCATTTCTGCTCTAGGAACGCTCTTTGAGCCGCTGCTTTATCAGCTTCTAGACCTTGGTAGCCTTGCTCATCTAAGTCTGCTGCTACATATCCTGCAGGTCTTGTTAGCATGTAAACGGAAAGTGCCGAAACAGCAGAGTTAAAGCCCGCTGCTTTTGCGAAATCCATTCCGTTTTCAATTCTAAGAGCCTCTGGCAATTTAGCTTTTAAAGGAGAAGCTGTTGCAGCTGCCATAGCGACAACAAGTGCACCTAACAAGGTTGTCTTATTCAAGATACCATCTTTCCTGTTATCGCTTTTGCGATATGCACTCACCATTGCAGAAGTCCCCATCCCAGCGAACATTCCTGTAAGAACTGCGTTTGTTGGAATTTTTGCAACTGGAACAAACTTTCCTAAAGCGAAAAGAGTTGCTGCAGACAGTACAGGAACGGCCCACTTCTGAGAGTGGTAGCTATCGGTTTTAATGAAACTAACCATTTTTTGAATTCCTCCATGTATTTGGAATTTTTGTTATAAAGGATGTGCAAATCATATCAGGATTCCCTGAAATATGTAAAGGAAAAACCCCTGCACTTAAACTTTTATTCACCTTCATCTCTTTCAATACGAATTTGATTTTGAAAGCACTGATTCTAAGAGGTTTGGCATCATCTTGTGGACGAAGCAGCGCAAGTGGCCCCTTCTGCCCGCAAAATGATGTCAAATCTTCTCTATGAAATTCACTCATTTCCAGCCCTTTCAAAGTCAAAACCACGTCAATTTATCGGTGAGGCCCCTTTATAAAGGAATAATTAATTTTCAATCAAGAAAAAATGAATTTTGCGTTTGATAACTACCTTGGGCAGTGGAAAGAGAGAGTCCCTTCAGTTTAAAACTGGGACAGAAAGCGCATGTCGTTTTCGGTGAAGAGGCGGATATCGCTGATTCCATGACGGAGCATAAAAAGACGCTCGATCCCCCCTCCCCAGGCGTAGCCTGAATAGGCATCGGGGTCAATCCCCCCCTCTTTGAGAACGTTGGGGTGGACCATTCCAGCTCCCGCAACTTCAAGCCATCCAGTATGCTTGCAGAGAAGGCATCCACTCCCTCCGCAGCTGGTGCATTTAATGTCGACTTCCATCCCAGGTTCCACAAAGGGGAAATAGCTTGGGCGGACTCGGAGCTCAATTTTTTGTTTAAAAATCTTTGTATAAAATTCCTCTTTTGTTGCGAGAAGATCTGAAAAGGTCACCTTTTTATCGATATAAAGGACATCGATTTGGTGAAAGAATACGTGGGAACGGGCTGTGATGGTTTCGTTTCGGTAACACTTCCCTGCAGCAAGAATGCGGATTGGAGGAGAGACATTTTCCATCATATGTTGTTGGATAGAGGTTGTATGGGAGCGAAGAAGGACATCTGGGGTGATATAGAAGGTGTCTTGCATATCACGCGCTGGATGATCGGGTGGATAGTTGAGTCCACCGTAATTGTAATACTCGGTCTCTATTTCAGGGCAGTCTTGGACAGAAAATCCCATGCCAATCAAGATTTCAATCACCTCATCAAGCATCTGAGTTAAGGGGTGTTTTCTTCCTAAGGGGGCCTTCCTTCCTGGAAGGGTGACATCAATCTTTTCGGTGGCTAAGCGGAGGGATAGCTCTTTTTCTTGAAGGATCTCGTGATGCGTTTCAATCTCAGAAGAAACCTCTTGCTTTAAGGTGTTGATGAGTCTGCCCATTTCAGGGCGCTCATCAGAAGAGCAATGTTTTAGCTCTTGCATAAGGGCTTGTATGGGACTTTTCTTTCCGAGATATTTAATGCGAAGCTGCTCTAAGTCTTTTGTTTTATCGATGGCTTCGATTTCTGATTTAAAAGACTTTTTGAGTGCTTCGATTTTTTGTTTCATATGAAAAAAGCTCCTGCAGCGCAGGAGCTGGTATTTTGTTTAAGAGGCTAGTGCTGTTTTTGCAGTATCCGCGACAGCTGCAAAGCCTTGAGGATCACGAATGGCGATATCTGAAAGCATTTTTCGATCGATTCGAACACCTGCTTTTATCAATCCATTAATCAATCGACTATAGGAAATCCCTTGCGCTTTTGCAGCAACCCCTATGCGGGTGATCCAAAGGCGACGGAAATCCCCTTTCTTTTTCCTCCGATGCATCGTGCTAAAAGCCATCGCTTTCATCACAGCATCTTGGGTAAGGCGGACATGATTTTTCCGATCTCCAACAAACCCTTTCGCTTGCTTTAATAATCTTTTGCGCCGTTTTCTTGAGGCAACTCGACTTCTTACTCTTACCATTTTCCCTATCTCCTCTCTACATGCACGCTAAGCGTTTATATTTTTTTGCGTATGATTCACTCATTTCGGTCTGCTTTTTAAGCTGCCGCTTCTTTTTCGAAGTTTTTTTCGTCAAGATATGGCGGCGCCCCTGCTTAGTACGCATGAGTTTTCCCGTTCCTGTTTTCTTAAAGCGGTTTCGAATCGCTTTCTTGGTTTTCATTTTACTCACTACTCTTCTCCAATAGTTACTTCTTTCTACCCACGGGGGCAAGGACTAAACTAAAATTCCGTCCCATCTGTTTAGGAGGAGATTCGGTTTGAGCAACATCGCTAAGTGCTTCCACTATACGAAGGGCCACCTTTTGTCCAAGCTCCGGACGGGCCATCTCTCTTCCTCTAAACATACAGGTGACGCGCACCTTATTCCCCTTCTCGATAAATTCACGGGCCCTTTTAATCTTCACCTGAAGATCGTGCTCGTCGATATTCGGCTTAATCTTGACCTCTTTTAGCTTGGCCTGGTGCTGCGCTTTTTTACTTTCCCGCTCCTTTTTGGTCATCTGGTAGCGGAACTTCCCATAATCTATGATCTTACAAACGGGTGGGTTTGCATTAGGAGAGATCTCAACGAGATCGAGTCCATCCTGTTTAGCCTGCGCTTGCGCTATCGCTATCGAGACGACTCCTACTTGCTTACCATCTTTTCCAATCAATCGAACTTGCGGGGCGCGAATCTCTTTGTTAATTCTCAAGTGTATTCATCCTAATTCGTCACAATCGGCTATTGTACCCAATAATTCTTTTTTTTGCGATAGATCTTTTTCACTATCTTCCAAAATGTCGAAAATCATTTGCTCGACAGAGGGGAAAACTGAATGTTCGATCATGCACGATCCTTGATTTTTTCTCACGTTTAAAATTGATCTTTGCTTCACTTTTTCAGGAATAAGGGAGGCAATGATGTTTTGAATATGCTCAAGGGTTTTGGTTAAATCTTTTTCTAAACATTTTGTGAGACATCGATCGTAGTGCTTTTTTTTATCAGAAAAAAATTCAGCGCAAGGAGGCTCTTCCCCTCCTATGACGAGCTCATACCCAGCTTTTAAATGGACATATCGCCATTTTTCATAGATCTGAAAGAAAAGGGCTTCTCCTTTTCCTGTCCAGGCAAGATGGACATGTTCTAAATAGTCCTTTCCCCGAACAATCTTCGCATGAAAAAGTCCGAGTTCTTCTCCAAGTTTTAGAGGGTCACACTCTCTTTTTTCACCAATCCTACCTAAAACCCTGTAAACTTTTTTTGGGCTCTTCTTGTACACCAACTCTGGCCGCTCTTCAATCCCAGTGAGCTTGAAAGAGGGAAGGTCTCCAGTATGTGATAAACAGTTTCCTTCAACAAGATCGACGAATGGATCGATTTGAACTACTTGAAGGAGGGGCTCCTGAGATTTTTCGGCAAAAAAGGTGGGGTAAAAACGGCGATGGTGGCGGAAAAGTTCCCGAGCATTTGAGGGGATCATCTCATGTACTTTAATCGAGTCATTTCTCTTAACGATCTCCTTCATCCGATTTTCCAAGTGAGGAACCATCTCCTCTGAAAGGGTTTCTCCCAAAACGATATCGTAGTAAAAGGTCTCTCCCCTCGCTCCCCCTTTCAATAGAAATCCTTGAGGAACAAGGTCTGATAAGGCGACCCCAAGAATGGCTACAGCTGTTTGCAGAGTTTGCTTCATGAACGGTTAACCTCGGAATGCAACCTATACCGCTCGCGGTTCAAAACTTGGGAATTTCCCAAAGTCAGCGCTTGAGTTTCGAAGTAAAAAAGATCGCCTGTTTAGGTGGATAACAAAGGGGAAAATAGGTCGCACTCCGGGGGTTAAGTTGGGATATAGCTGACTCGAACAGCTGACCTCCACGATGTCAACGTGGCGCTCTAACCAACTGAGCTAATACCCCACAGTTGGAATTTTTATTCACACCATCTTAGAGAAAGAGGGATTTACATTCAACATAATATGTTAATCGTTTATTTTCAGTTAGTTATAGATTATATATGATATAAGTATTTAATAATAAACGGATTATATGATTTAAAAATTAAATTTTAATTTAATTAAAAAATATGTTATAATATCTAACATAAAACAACATTAGGGGGATAAAAATGTTAAAAACAGATTATTATAGTGTCTCAGATTATTGTAACCAAACCAAGTTTCAAGTTCCAGATCAAGATATCCACAACCATCTTTTAGATATTAATAGCAAAGAAAAGAGTGGCAATGATCCACAAGAAGACATCTCTCGCGTTCAAGATGCTCTCTTCGTGCATGCCGAAATAAGAGATATCGACACAAATACCTTGGATGAAAAAACACTTGAAGGGCTTGCTAAAAGGGCAAACGCTGCTTTCATTCATTTTACTTATAATTGCTCAATACTTGCCAATGCTATGTTGTACAATTTAGAATCGGGAAAAGAGGTCCTTTGCGCTAAAAATGTTTACCCTCCATTTAAGGGTTTTCATATAGGTTTTATCGAGAAAAACCTTTTTAAAGTTGATATCGGCACTTGGAGAAGACCTAGCTCTTTGAAAAATGCTCAAGATATGATTTTAGCAGATCATGAACGGACACAAAAAAAGTTTTATATGCTCAATCTTCAATTTAATACGTTTTGGGGAGAAGAGGGACACTTTCTTAATGCGGTTGTTTTGAATGATCAAGATGGAAAGGCTCGGGTTGTCTATGTTGATGCTTGGACAACGAGTCAATCAATATGGACTTTAGAAGAACTTGAGAAAGAGTATCACCCTTTTGATATCTACATCATCAAAATTTTCGAACCTCTTCCAACAGTTACAGAAACCATACAAGCCAACCAAGGAACCCCTCCTTCTTTAGTTCTTCCTAAAGGCAAAGCCCGGTTATAGTCTTTTGAAAAAACATCCTTCTGCTTTATGATCATTGATCAGGTGCAACGGGATGTTTTTAAAATTTGCTCATCAGATCTGGGAAAATCAGCTCCCCTCAGGGGGAGTTGCTATCGATGCTACTTGCGGAAATGGACATGATGCGGCGTTTCTTGCCACTCTTGATCTCTCCCACCTCTACGTCTGCGATATTCAAAAAGAGGCCCTCTCAAGGACTCAGGAGCGCCTTGGAGAAAATGAAAAAATTTTGTACTATCTGGGGTGTCACTCCTGTTTTCCCTTTGTCGATCAGCCTGTTGATCTCATCGTCTACAATCTAGGGTATTTGCCTGGCGGGGACAAATCGTTAACAACTAAGACTGAAACCACTCTAAGGAGTGTAGAGAAAGGGCTCAGTCTCCTTAGTTTAAGAGGGTTAATAAGCTGCATGATCTATCCTGGTCATTCTGAAGGATCTAGGGAAGGAGAAGCCCTTCTTAACTTTACCTCTACACTTTCCCCAAAAAAGTTCGAGGTTTCCCATCACCAGGCTCTTAATCGCTCTAGAGCCCCCTCATTGCTTCTTATTAAAAAAATATCGTAATAATTATTTTAGTCTTTACATCATTCAATAGAATCCTATATGAGAAATAAATGATTATGAATTGATTAAGAACAAGATATTTAGTATAATTAGGAATGATGGAATACTAATATATACTTAATAAACACTTCTAAAAAGGATAAATACATGCCAAAAGTGATTGATGCGTCTCCTCTGTTCTTTCAGGAAAGGCAAAGTGGAGAGGTTGAAAAGCTTTATGATGTGGTTCAAAAACAAGAAGTCTATAACCAGAAGGATCTTTATCAAATCATCCAGCAGGTCAACGAAGTGGATGTCAAAAGTCTTCCTCAAAAAGATCTTTCAAAATTTCAAACCCTTTGTGGACGGGTTCAAACGCTCAATGTCAACCACAAGGTCGATGCAATCTATGATGAAGTCTCGGCTCTTTCTGAAGGAGAGTACCATTCTTCTGAAGAGCTTGCAAAACGGATCCAGGTGTGCAAAGAGATGATGGCTGAAGTGTGGCATGATAACTCACTTTCTCCTGAGAATACAAGTTACCTCCGCATTGCATCAATTAAACTTTCTCAGTTAACAGAAACGGCTCCTACTTCGAAAATAGACGATATCGCCTGTATCCCTCAAGTTCAAGAGGCTATCATAGAACCTGAGTGGGGAAATGCTGAGCTATCCTTTGATCTATTTGAAGTGGCCCAACTTCTTTATGAAGGGAAGGTTCTTGATGCAAATAGTCAGTTTAGACAGCTCCCGACCGATATTCAAGAGTCTTTAGGTTCTATCGATCCTTCCTTTGAATCGATTCAAAACATTGTAGCGCTCGCTTATGAGGTGGTTAGAGGTGATGGTTATGTCCCCTCTGAGACTGAGATCAAGGAGATGTTTCAGGATGTTTCAAATCTTTCATAATGTAGAAAGATCCTGTAGCGACAAGTAGGGCATTTTCTTTCAAAGCATAAGCTTTTGCCTCTTCAAAGTTCATGGGAACTCCAACATCGAAATGGTCTGCGTGAATAAGACGGGGATGACTTGATGGAAAAAGGGCTATATGGTCTGCATATTTTTGAATCACCGCAAGAGAACTTTTAAGATCTTTATCTTTTGAAAGGCCTATGAGTACATGGATTTTTTTCTTTCTATACTCTTTTTGAATTCTTTCAAAAAGATGGGTAAAGGCTGCTGGATTATGGGCTACATCGTAAATGATCGAGCCCTCTTTTTCAAAGCGACATGGAGGATTTTTCTTCAGCCCCTCTACTTCTTCGATCTCAAAGGGAAGAGCTTTGAGCCCTTTTTGCGCGATAGAGGTATTTCCTTTTCTGCAAAGAATAATGGGCGCTTTTTTCTCTTCTGCGATTTTTAAGATCGGATCTCTAAGCGCTGACTCCCCTAAAATTAAAGGGGTCTTTTCTTTAATGATCCCTCCCTTTTCTTTTGCAATTTCATCGAGGGTCTTTCCAAGGAGGTTCATATGATCTTTTTGTATGGATGTGATGATGGTTTGGATAGGGTTTAAAATATTGGTGGGGTCAAGGCGTCCTCCAAGTCCTGTTTCAACGATGGCGATATCAACCTCTTCATCGGCAAAATAATCAAAGGCCATAAGGGTTGTGATCTCAAAAAATTTGGCCTCTTCCACCATCGGCAAGATCTTTTTTACCCTATTAACGACCTCCTCTTCTGAAATGGGCTTTCCATTGATTTGGATCCTTTCTCGGTAGGTAAAAATATGGGGAGAGGTGTATAGACCGACTCGGTACCCATTTTCCTGGAGTGTTGCTCCCATCTTAAATGCAACGGTCCCTTTCCCATTTGTTCCTGCAATATGAACCGATGGAAATTGTTTTTCAGGAGATCCAAGTTTTTTCGCAAGGGTGATCGTTGAAGAGAGATCTTCTCTTTTACTCTCTTTAGAGGGGAGGTTGAAAAGAAAATCGATGATTTCTTGACAGCTATTCACGTTGTACCAAAAATCTCTTGAACTTTCTCTTTAGGAGTCCACGAACATCCTAAGCGAATATGAGGTTTGATCTCTCCATGAAAGTCTGAACCACCGCTGACCAGCCATCCTTTTTCTTTAGCTAATCGAAGCCACTTTTTCTCGTGATTATGATACCTCCCATAGTAACACTCGATTCCATCAAAAGGCATCTCCAATAAATCGTTGAAAACACTTTTTTTTCGGACGAGATGGGGGTGGGCAATAAAGGCTTTCCCAAAAGAGTGGTGGATCACATCGATCGTCTCTTCAGGTGTAAAGCTCTCTCCCGGCTCAAAGCAGGGCTTTCCCTCTCCGATGAAGCGATCAAAAGCTTCTTGAATTGTGGAGACAACCCCTTTTTCTACCAAAAGCTGGGCAATATGGGGACGTCCAGTTGTCCGCTCTTTAGGACTTTTTAATTCGTCTTCTTCGATGATGATGGAGAGGTGGCGGAGTTTTTCTAAAATGGCCCGATTCCGATGGAGCCTTCTTTGTTGGTGCTTTTCGCAAAAGGCTAATATCTCGGGGGTTTTTTGAACATCATACCCCAAAAGATGAATGGGATATCCCTCATGGCGGGTAGAAAATTCCACTCCTACAAAGAGTTTAACCCCTATGGCATTCCCTTTTTCAAAAAGGGAGTCGGTGTAGGCATCTAATGTGTCGTGATCGGTAATAGAAATGGCGCTCAACTCACTTTCTTTTGCAAGGATAAGGAGCTCCTCAGGAGTGGAAGTTCCATCGCTACAAGTAGAGTGACAATGAAGATCAGCGCGGTACATGAAAATCCTCGAGTTGGTAAGGAATGGGACGCACTTCTATTTCGAGCTCTTCCCCCGTTTTTTCTCTAACGGTTTCTCGGATAAGCTCAATCAGCTTTAAGACATCAGAGGCCGTTGCCCCCTCCCGATTCACGATAAAATTCCCATGAACAAGGGAGACCTCTGCCCCTCCAATCTTTTTTCCTTTTAAGCCACACTGCTCGATAAGAGCTCCTGCACTTTTATCACGAGGGTTACGAAAAATGCATCCCACACTTTTTTCACCATAGGGTTGGGTCTTTGTCCGGTATTCGATAATCTTAAGTTGCGCCTCTCGCGCATTTTCCACTTTATCGAGTTGAAAACGTCCTGATACAATGATATCTCTATTGTTTTGGAAGGGAGAGGTGCGGTAGGAAAAAGGGAGGTTTTTCTTTTCTAAGTAACGCCCTTCTTCGTCGATCACTCCAACAGCTGTTAGATGATCGCACGTTTCTTTTCCATTAGCGCCAGCATTCATATAAATCGCCCCACCAACGGTTCCAGGGATTCCAGATGCAAATTCAAGTCCCCCCCATTTTTTCCGCGCTATTTTGGCTCCTAAAAGGGAGAAAGAAAAGCCTGCACCAACGTGAAGGGACCCTTCTTCAAATTCGAAAAAATCAATTTTATTAAGGATCACCAGCCCATCAAAACCTCGATCATCAAATAGAGAATTAGAACCTTTCCCTACAACCCAATAAGGTATCTTTTCTCGGTTAATATAGTGGCGCACTTCTTGCATTTGAGAGATGGTGCGGACCTCAATAAAGTAGCGCGCCTCTCCACCAATTCCAAAGGTAGTAAATGGCTTTAAGGATTTATTGCGCTTAATAAGGGTTTCGATAGACAAGGGGCTTCCTCTAACTGAAAGATTGCATCCAAGATAGCGTTTATAAATGCTCCCCCCTCAGGAGTTCCAAACTTCCGGCTCAAACGAACTGCTTCACTAAGAGCGACTTTAGGTGGAACCTCTCCTTCATATTTTAGCTCATAAACCCCCAGGCGCAAAATGGTCCGTTCGATAGGTGAGATCCTATTGAAATCATACTCTTTTGAAAATTCAGAGACCAAGGAATCAATCTCTTCTAAAAGTGCGATAATTTTTTCTACCTTTGTGTAGGCATGGTGAAGCACTTTTCTTGTGACCATAAACTGATCTAGAAAAGAGGACAAGACTTTAGCATCGCCCTCTTTATTGAGATCGCGACTATAAAGCATTTGAAATACAATTTCTCTAAACTTTCTTTGAGAGGCAACCATAGACTCTTAAGCATATCATACCTTCTCTTCTAACAAAAGGTAATTTTTTATGAAGGTTTCAAAAAAGTCCTACACTAATGTTTTCTATTTACAAATGAGTGGTTGAAGGGTAAATAAAAAATTATGTTAGATTATCATGAAGAACTCCGCCTTGCGGTTGATATTGTCTTGGCCGCTTTTTTAGGGGCAATTATTGGGCTAGAAAGGGAAAGACATGTGGGACTTGCTGGAATTAGAACCCACGCAGCTGTTGCCCTTGGCGCCTGCCTTTTTGGGTTTATTTCAATGAATGTTGCTGGCCCTACCTTCTCCAATACAATGACAGGCTCTGCTGACCCTTCTCGGATCGCAGCTCAGATTGTCAGTGGAATCGGATTTTTAGGGGCTGGAGTGATCCTCCGCGACAAAGGGCGGATCCGGGGGCTGACAACAGCCGCTTCTGTTTGGGCAACTGCCTCAGTTGGTCTTGCCGTTGCAAATAAAATGTATATCCTGGCTATCAGCTCAACACTCATCATCCTCGCTCTCCTTTCCCTTTATCGCGTTCCGGGGTGGATGAAGTGGAAAAAGAAGGTCCGTAAACGGGTTTACGATGATGATTGACTCTAGGTTGCAGGGCGATCGCATTTAAATTTTGCTAAAGCAACTTTTCCTAGGGAAAATTTCTGTGTTGTTCTGCTTCAAGAGCCCGCTTTGGAGCTCTTTGCATCGAACGCCTTGAACTTTTCTCCTATGAAAAGTTG
>JAGROK010000179.1 GCA_020440285.1 Chlamydiia bacterium
CAACTTAACTACCTGAGTCTCTACAGAAATCAATTAGTGGCTCTGCCCTCAGAAATAGGACGACTCTCTAAACTTCGATACCTACTTCTCTCAGGGAATCGACTGGAGACTCTGCCCTCAGAAATAGGACAACTCCCTGAACTTCGATGCCTAAGCCTCTTCGATAATCAATTAGCGGCTCTGCCCTCAGAAATAGGACAACTCTCTCAACTTGAAGAGCTGGAGCTCTCAGGGAATCGACTAGAGACTCTGCCCCCAGAAATAGGACAACTCCCTCAACTTAAAGTGCTGGAGCTCTAAGATAATCCAATAGAGACCTTCCCTACAGAAATAAAATCACTTTTTCAGTCCCGTACAATAATACATCTGCCAAAACAAAACTAAAATGTCCTAGATAGTAAGCGACTGAGTGCGACCTATTTTTCCCTTTAGGGCTGCATAAAATAGGTCGCATTCCGAGTTTAGGGGTACTAGGTGATCCGTTGGAGGGTTAGAATTGCTTTGGGGGAAGAGGCAACAACTTGGGGAAAATTTTTAGCAATTCCGTTAAACATTCCTTCTGCTTGCGCTTGTGCAGAAAGTTGTAGATGGTCTTGAATAAGATGGTTGAAAGCATCTGTGAAGTCTTCTCCATGCTTTTCTGAGCTGAATTTTTCATCAAAGGAGTGGACGATTAAGAGATCCCCTTCATTCCAACTTTCTGTTGTTTCATAAAAGCCATAATTCAGATCTTCTCCAAGAGGGGGATTTTGATTCGAGAGTGTGCGAGGATTTTGGCTGCCGAGTTGAACATGGAAAAGTGTACCACACCCGCAAGAGATGAAGGAAAACTGATTTGTTGAAGGGGTGAGGTAAAGGAGTTGGAAAAGAAATCGAATCCCATTTCCTTGGTTTGCGATCATTTCATTGAGGGCAGTGATAAAGGTAATAGGTTTAAAGGGGGTATCCGCTTCTGTGAGATGTGGGTGGGTTAGGGTTTGAACCATCCCTTTTAAAAGTCCTGTATAGGGGAGTCCTTCAATACTTTCGTCGATGTATTCTGCCATTACGATGAGGTAGGTCTGGTCGGCAAAGCGGAGGAAATCATAGTAAGAGCCCAGGTCACTTTTTTGGTCAGGCTTTGCAAGGCCAATATCAAAAGAGGACCATTTAGGGATGGCTGATGGAAGGAGTTTTAGGTGGCTTTCTTCTAGATGTCCCCAAATTTCTTTCATCCCTTCGGTTGCAGCTGTTCGAGGATGTTTATTTTCTTCGTTAAGATAGCTGGTAATGGCAGTGATAAAATCGACAATGTCTTGATATCTTTCTTCTAAGGAAGGGGCTAGAGCTTTTTTTACAATGGTCTGCAATTTTTCTGGAAGGAGGGAGTATTGGATTGAGCCAAAGCTTAATTTTCCCACTAGGAGTTCAAAAGTGATCACCCCTAGAGAATAAATGTCTGTTGCAAAAGTGACACTCAAGGGGTCTTTCTTTTGCTGAGGGCTCATATAACTAGGGGTTCCAAGAAATTGCCCTCTCTGTGAAGGGAGAGAAACCTCTTCGTCATGAATCAATTGAGCGATTCCAAAATCGATGACTTTGACGCTCCCTCCCTCAGTGATCAGAATGTTTTCTGGTTTTAAATCGCGGTGAATGACCCCATGTGTATGAAGGTGAAGAAGGGCGTAAGCAACTTGAAGGACAATTTCTAAACAAGTGCGAGTCGAAAAGTTTTGTTGCATGATGAATTGTTTGAGAGAGATCCCTTGTACAAACTCAGTGGCGATGTAAAGGCCATTTTTCCACTCCCCTTGCCCCCGAAGCTTGATAATATTGGGATGGTCGGTTAGGGCAATGATTTCAGCTTCTTTTAAGAACTGGGCAACCATCTCGGAGTGGGTCAGATATTTTGGTGAAAGAACTTTAATGGCTAGGGGAGTGTGGTCCTGGGGATCAAGACCCAGATAAAGAAAACTCATCCCTCCCTTACTAAGAAGGGCTTCAACGCGGTAAGGTCCAATCTGTTTAGGATGAGATGGAAGTTCTTTATCTTCCCCTGTTAGATTAGGGAGTGTGGATTGTTTATAAAAGTTGTTTGCAGCCACTCCAGTTTACTCGCCAAGCTGTGTAATTTTAACTCCGATGACATCGCCGATCTGGAGTAGCTCTCCTTTCCCAACACATTTTCCATTAGCAACGAGACTTACCCCTTTTTCTGGCTGAATACCGAGCTCTAAAACGTTTCCAGGTTTTAACTTTAAGAGTTTATCGAGATTCATTTTGAGCTTAGCAACCTCTACTGTTAAGCTTATTGGAACCTTTTTGGGAGAGACCATTGGTGTTTCAGGGGCTTCTTCAACAGAAACAGCTTCTTCTGTTGATTCATTAAATGGTTCCTCGAGAGTTTCGTCATCCATAGATTTTACCTCAAAAGTGTGTGCATAATCGAGAAGTTTAATAGCATCTTCTTTGATCTTTGTTTGGAAAAGAGGGGTTTGGTCAACGCGGAGCTGAAAGGTCCCTTTTTTCAAATTGGGATAATAAGAACAGTGGTCAAGGAGAACAAAATCTCCTTTTTGGATATTTTTCCAAGTTTCTTGAGAAAGGTGAGTTTCTCCTGCGACAAGGGCAGCGTCGATCATAATCTCTTCATAAAGGTGAGAAGGAATAGAGAAATGCCAGTCTTGCGCAAAATGGCTTTTGAAAGATTCTTGAAAAAGGGTAGGGCAAATGAGTCTTCCCCAAACGGTTTCTCCATGATGTTCGATAGCAATATCGATACAATAGGCATCTTCTTTTGCAAGAGGCATATCGATCATTTTTGGAGTAAGCCCTTGAAAGACTTGTAAACGATCGAGTATCGCAATCCCTTCCAAACTCAAGTAGCGAAAAAAACCTTTTTGCAAAAAGGGATCAGAAAATCCTTTCCCTCCCGCTTCAGGGTGAACCGCCCAAGAAGAAAGCTTTGAGAAGTCTTCAGAGGGAAAAACAAGTGATAGACTCCCTTTAAGGGGGGACATTTCGATTGCAAGTTGAAGAGGAGAGCGTCCCATCCCTGTCAGGATTTCACTTCCCCTTTTCCATTCTGCATCTCCTCCCGAAATTTTGAGAGCTTTTACTCCTAAAGCTTTTTGCATCTCATCTGAGAATTTCTTCCAAGGGAAAGAGGGGCATGAACCCCACATGGGAACTTCCTGGGCACCAATGGCCACTCTTTCAACATGTTTTATCCAAGTTTGTGATTGCATCCACCATCATCCAAATATAATTACCATTATCCTCAAGATAAGGGATTTGTCTCAAATTAGAAAGTCATTTTTTTGTGAGGATTTAAATTTTACGATTTTCTTTTTTTTCTCTTTCGATAGTCCACGTGTATATAGGTCAGGTTTATCAACGAGAGCAGGGGGGAGAAGGTTCACTTGAAAACTTTTCATCGATTCATAAGCACCAAGAGCACTTTGAAGTGACCCTAAGTGGGAAATAAAGAATTGTTGCGCTTCAGGAGAACCTAAAAGCTGCAGGTTAAAAGAGTGAGGAGCGGTATCATAATGGTCAATGACAATTTCAGATTCATTGAAGATAGAATTTTCTAGTCCAAGCGTGACAGTTGTTTTAGAAATACCATTTTTACTTTCGACCTTTACATATTCTGCCATCTCATCAACAAGAGCACTTATCTCAAGGGAGATTTCATCCACTTCAGAGACCTCCATTCCCTCGGAGATTAAGGAGGAAGAGAGTTCTTTAATCTCTCCATGTTGATTTGCTGATTGAGGAAGTTTTTTCTTCTCTTGGGGAGCTTTTTTTTCCTTTCCTGCTAGATCGAAAACGCTTTTTCGTCTTCCGTTGAAGCGGGGAAGTTCTTTGTGGGCCATGACTTCTTTAAAAGAGCGAGTGGGTTTTTTGCCTTCCTCTCGCTTTAACTCGGAAGAAGATCTTATTTCTGTTTGGGGATTTGTTTTAATGTCCATGCACATACCTCCTGATCATCCAGCCGAGATGATAATCGATCTTTAATTATGGCGCTACCCTTCCTTTCCTTTTTCTTTTCCCCCTTTCCCTCCTTTTCCTCCAGTGGATCCTCCACGACGGATGAGATGGGGAGATTTTTTTTCTTTGGATAAGATTGGGTTTAGAATATTGACGTCGAAATTAAAGTTTGCTTGTTTGAAAGATTGGTCAAGGTCTTTTATATTTTGGTTAAAAAGCTTTACCGCTTCGGGACTTCCAACTAACTGCAGGTTAAAAGAGTGGGGGGCGGAGCTATATTGCTCTAGAATGATTTGAGCTCCATTAAAAACCGAGTTAGGCAAGTTGATATCCATGGTCGTCGTTGTAACTCCCTTATCGACTTGAATCATCATGACCCCTCCCATCTTTTCAAATAGCTCATGCACCTCGGGGTTTAACTTTGTATAAGAGGGAGGAGCCTCTGTTTGAGATGCAGCTAGAATTGGGGGATCAAAAGAGGGGAGAGAAATGCTTGCGGTATCGGGAGTCGCTTCGATAAAATACCCCTCTTCATCTTTATCTTTCTTTTTTTCTCCACCCATTTCTCCTTGACCACCCTCTCCTAAAGGGGGAATATCCATTCCCTGAATATCGCTAGTTGCTACTTCTCCTTCTTTTCCAATCCGTTCTTTTCTCACTTCTTGTGGAGTTAAGCGACGAAAGGGGGTTTCCATTTTTTGTGGAGCTTCTTCAGCACTTTTCTTCAGTTCGGCAGGTTGCTCTTCTTTTGGCAAAGCACCGAGAGGGATTTTTCCCTCTTCCCCTTTTTGGATCTCTTCTGTTTCTTTATGAAGAGGAGTATGGGACGCCTTAGTTTTTCCTTCCTTTAATTCTGGGATAGGAGTTTCTTCTACTTTTACCCCTTTTTTTCCTTTAGCTTCTTGAGGAGTTTTTTCACCCTTTTCCTCTTCAGAAGAAAGAGGTTTTATTTCTGCTGTTTTCTGAGCTTTCCCTTTTTTCTTTTTGGGTTTAAGTTCATGTAAGCCAGGTTGAGAAGCTAAAAGAGAGGAGTCCTCTTCTTTCCCCCCTTCCTTCTGTTTTGAGGAGGGCTCTTGGCTTGTTTGGATGGGATTTTTTTCTCCCTGAGAAGGTGGTGGGCTTTCTTCTTGTTGCTGCCCCTTTCCTGAAGAAGGAAATGTATCTTGCGCACTTGGAGGAGGCTCTTGAATGTCTTCTCCTTCGTATAAAGGGGGGGAAGAGGGCTCTTCAGTTGGAGCTTGTCTTTCCGGTGGAGCTTTTTCCTCAAAAGGTCCTTGAGACACTCCCTCTTTAGCCCTTGGCATCTGCTGTTTTGAGGGGGTTTCTTCTTCTATTTCTACCCCTTCGGTTGAAATTTTTCCGGAACCAGGTGCTACAAAAGACTCATCTTCTGGAGATGTTTGATAGCGAACACCTCCTGATTGTTTATCAAAGAGGTTATCGAGTTCTTCTTTATCACTCATGAACTCTGCAAAGGTACCATCAGTAGGTGGTGGGGTGGTTTCTCCCTCAACCTCTTCATCCTCTCCTTCTTCCTCTTCTTTTCTTAGGTTTCTCTTATTTCTTTTTTGCGCTTCATCGGTATCTTCAATTTTCATGACCCGTTTGAATTTTTCAGGGTCAATTTTATCAGATTGTTCAGGTTCTTGGGGGTTATAAGGACGTTGAAAATTTCCGTGGATTTTATCTGGATCCATTACTTAACTCAATGTTTACGTTTTTTGGTTGTATGCATCGAAGTTCCGAGGTCATCAGTTTCTATCCCTTCCTCATAAACTTCAAGGGCTTTCATCTCTTTTTCCCACTCTTTTCGGTGTGTATTCATCTTCTCAACATCATGCTGCTTTTTAATCATCTCTTTTCGCGCCTCTTCCACAGCTTTTTCTGCTTGTTCAACGACCTTTGCTTGATCTTGAACTTTTTTTTCCTTCTGCTTAAGTTCTTCTTCAACCACCTTCAGGTAGTCTCGCATGGTTTCGATTTTATCAGAGGTGGTTCCCTTATCAAGGGTTTCGCGAAGCTGATTCATTTTAGCTTCGCGGTGCTTAAAGGTTTTATTGCGCTCTTCTTCAAGCTCTTTTTTCTTGTCTTGTTCTTTTTGCAAAAGCTCTTTTTTTTCTCTAAGCAATCGTTCTGCTTCTTCAAGCCGACGCTTTTTGATCAGCGCGAGTTGTTCTAGGGGATATTTTTCTTTTGCCATGAGCTAATACTCACTACCTGAAGAGGGCTTGAAGTTGTTCCATCGTTTCTTCGAAACTACATTTCTCATCAACCTTTTGCTTTAAGAAACGATTGACTTTATCGATGTATTTGATAGCAAAGTCTGCTTGCTTATCCGATCCCGGCTTATACTCTCCAATCCGAATGAGAAGTTCATTTTTCTTGTAGTTGGCAAGGACTTCGCGAACTTGTCCAATGAGTTTTCGATGTTCTTCACTTGTGATGTTGGGAAGGATACGACTTACTGAGGCCAAGATATCGATTGCCGGATAGTGATATTGCCGTGCGAGTTCACTCGATAAGATAATGTGGCCATCTAAGATCGAGCGGACCTCATCAGCCACAGGCTCGTTCATATCATCTCCAGCCACAAGAATCGTATAAAAGGCAGTGATCGAGCCCTTTGCAGAATTTCCCGAACGTTCTAAAAGTCTTGGAAGGGTTGCAAAAACCGAAGGGGTATACCCCGCTCGAGCAGGAGGCTCACCTGCAGCTAGGCCAACTTCTCTAAGGGCTCGCGCAAAACGGGTAACAGAGTCCATCATTAAGATGACTGTTTTTCCTTGATCTCGAAAATACTCTGCAATCGAAGTGCCTACGTAAGCAGCGTTGAGTCTAAGTTGGGCTGCTTGATCTGAGGTTGAAACAATAATAACCGATCTAGCAAGTCCTTCTTCTCCTAAATCGTGTTGGATAAACTCTCGCACTTCACGACCTCGTTCACCAATGAGGGAGATCACATTGACATCTGCTTTAGCGTAGCGAGCCATCATCCCTAGAGTGGTTGACTTTCCTCCACCTGCCGCGGCAAAAATCCCGATTCGCTGTCCTCGCCCTGCTGTTAAAATCCCATCGATTGCTCGGATACCGACCGAAATAGGTTCTGTAATCATTTCCCGCTGCAGAGGATCGGGAGGAGGGTTAATAACCGAATAGGTTTCTTCGAGTTCTAGGGGGCCTTTGGTCTCTTCATCCAGAGGGCGTCCCATTCCATCTAAGACACGTCCCAATAAATTCGGGCCCACTTTAATATGCAGGGGAAGACGTGTTGGGATCACTTCAGACGAAGGACCGACTCCCGTCATCTCTCCTAAAGGGGAAAGAAAAACTTCATCCTTTGTAAATCCAACCACTTCAGCGATGAGAGGTTCTCCTTCACGCTTAATAAGGCAAACTTCACCCATTTTCACATTAGGGACAATAGCTCGAATGAGCATTCCCACAATTTCTGTGATTCGTCCATGAACGGTTGTAAGTTCGATATCTTCTAAGTGTCCGATGAGTTTTTCAAAGTCGGGACCTTGCGCCATAGTTTAAGACCTTTTTATGGATTCCATACCCATCCCCATTGTATCGCAAGTAAGATTAAAACCCAAGCGACGACCTCCCTTATGGCAGGGCGATCGCATTTAAATTTTGCTAAAGCAACTTTTCATAGGAGAACGGTTCGAGGCGCTTTATGCAAAGAGCCCCAAAGCGGGCTCTTGAAGCAGAACAACACAGAAATTTTCCCTAGGAAAGTTGAGAGAGCAAATTTTAATGCGATCGCCCTGTCCA
>JAGROK010000180.1 GCA_020440285.1 Chlamydiia bacterium
AGCAAATTTTTTCTTTTCACTTTGATCACATTGTCCAAAAGACAAGGGGTCAAAGTGAAAAGGAAAAAGGTGCCAAAAAGAATGGAATAAAAAAATATCTTTAATTCTGGATAGGTTCATATGCGGTACATCAAGGCGTGTAATTGTTTTCGCAAATCACTGATCTCCATCTCTGCCCGTTCAATCTCTTTTGCATGCCCTTCATGAGATCCTTTCATCTCATTTTTAAGATCGGTGATCTCTTTTTGAAAGGCTTCTATTTCATCCATTTGTCTCTCTCTTAACCGACGAATCTCCTGTTTGAGCTCAAAGATACTCACTTCATCGGTTGATTGAATCTCAGAATACCCTTTTTCGATCTTTTGTACACGTTTTGCAAAATGAGATTCTCTCTTTTGAAGCTCCTCTTCATACTTTACCTCAACCTCTTCGAGTCTCTTCTTAAAGGATTGAACCCTCCTTTCTACCCCCTTAATCTCCTCCAAATGCTCTCTTTTAATTTTTTCAACGGTCTTAGTAAAAATGCGCTTTTTTTTCCGGAGGAGAATCATTAAGACAATCAAGAGGATAAAAGCTCCAAGTCCAAAAAAAGCTAAGTCAAGCCAATTCAAACGGTCATGAATAAATTGAATCGTTTCCTTTATCCACTCCTGTTGAAGCTTTGTCTCATGTGGTGGCTCAACTGCCATAGAATCCCCCTCTTTTTACCCTTTATCACGGGGGTGAGCCTTGCTGCAAATAAAAAAAAAAGATACACTCCTCAAGAATATGAAAACGCAAAGAGAACACTGGACTTCCCACTTTGGATTTGTTATGGCTGCTGCCGGTTCTGCGATCGGATTGGGGAGCTTATGGCGCTTTCCCTATACCGCAGGGGACAACGGTGGAGGCGCCTTTGTCCTTCTCTATGTGATCTTTACTTTCCTACTCGGAGTTCCCATCTTCATCGGGGAACTCATGATCGGAAGAAAAACGCAACGAAGTCCCATTTTTGCCTATCCCGAGCTTGCCAATCAATCAAGCAACTGGCGGATGGTGGGGTATCTAAATATGCTCACCAGCTTTATCATCCTCTCTTTTTACTGCGTTGTCTCTGGTTGGTGTCTCAACTACGCCCTTATGTCACTCAACCAATTCTACGTAGGGAAAACTCCTGATGAAATTCGCTCAACATTTGACGTGGTCTACACCTCCTCTGACCTCAATATCTTCTGGCTCATCCTCTTTATCCTCCTCAACGTAGGGGTGGTCTACGGGGGGATCCGGAAAGGGATCGAACATTGGAGCCGGATCCTTACCCCTGCCCTTCTCTTTATCCTTATTGTCCTCTTTATCTATAGCTTTACCCTTCCAGGATTTGGCGAAGCGCTCAGGTTTATCTTCTACCCCAACTTTTCAAAGCTCACCCCTGCAGTGATTCTCAATGCCCTTGGAATGGCTTTTTTTACCCTCAGTGTTGGACTTGGAATCATTGTCACTTACGGAAGTTATTTAAAACCTAGCGAAAACATCCCCCGAACCGCTTTCATCGTCGCCATTATGACCCTCCTCGTTTCACTCATGGCCGCCTTGATGATCTTTCCTATCGTCTTTTCCTTTAACTTTCCTCCTGAAGGGGGCCCTGGCCTTGTCTTTAAAACCATGCCGATCCTCTTTGCAAAGCTCCCCGGAAGTCTCGTCATCTCAACAGTCTTTTTCCTCCTCTTTGTCTTCACAGCCCTCACTTCCTCCATCTCCCTCCTCGAAGTTCTCGTTGCAAACATGATGGAACTCTTTTCCTGGAAAAGATCTAAAGCGGTGATCACCTCTGCGATCGGCACCTTTATCTTTGGGATCCCTTCTGCCTTAGCAGGGTCAAAAGCTCTCTTCCCCAATTGGGAAAAGGTCTATGGGAAAAATTTCTTCGATACGATGAACTACATCTCAGCGAGCTGGATGATGCCTATCGCTGCCCTTTTAACCGCCCTCTTCATCGGAATTGTCATGAAAAAAGAGTTAACCCGAGAAGAATTTCTCCGGGGAACAAAAATGTCTTACCTTTTTGGGCCCTGGTTTTTCATGGTCCGCTACATCGCCCCCCTTGCTGTTATCATCATTATTTTAGAACAAGCGGGAGTTCTTAATCTTTCTACTTTCCTTTAACCCCTTTTCTGCATAAAATTACTGAAAAAAAGGACGTTAAATACGATGACAAAAGGCACCCTCAAAATCCATAGCGAAAACATTCTCCCCATTATCAAAAAATGGCTTTACACCGACCGAGATATTTTCCTCCGCGAGCTTGTCTCCAACAGCTGCGATGCCATGAGTAAGCTGAAAATCCTCCGCGACCAAGGAAATGCTGAATTTAAAGATGAAGAGCTCCAGATCGATATCGAAATCAATAAAGAGGAAAAAACCTTAAAAATCATTGATACCGGCCTAGGAATGACTGCAAAAGAGGTGGAAAAATATATCGCCCAACTCGCCTTTTCAGGAGCCGAAGAATTTGTCAAAAAATACCAAAAAGATGAGAGAAGCGATCAAATCATCGGCCACTTCGGCCTTGGCTTCTACTCCTCATTTATGGTGAGTAACGCAGTAGAAATCGATACCCTTTCCTACCAAGCAAAGGCTAAGCCTGCCCACTGGTCATGTGATGGCTCTCCTGACTACACCTTAGATGAAGGGAAGCGGGAAAGTAGGGGAACCACCATCACCCTTCACATCAATCAAGACTCCGAAGAATTTTTAGAAGAAGAAAGAATCCGGTCGATGCTGATAAAACATTGCCGCTTTCTCCCCTACCCCATCTTTCTTAATGGAAAACAGATCAATGACTTGCAGCCCCTTTGGATAAAACCCCCTTCTGAATGCACCGATAAAGATTACCTCTCCTTTTATAAAGCCCTTTACCCGATGGAACCCGATCCCATCTTCTGGATCCACCTCAACGTCGACTACCCCTTTCACCTTCAAGGGATCCTCTACTTCCCTAAAGTCAACCGCCGCCTCGATCCCAATCAATCCTCCCTCCACCTTTACTGCAACAGAGTCTTTGTCTCCGATAACTGCAAAGATCTGATCCCCGATTTCCTTACCGTCCTACGTGGAGTCATCGATAGCCCCGACATCCCCCTCAATGTTTCCCGCTCCAACCTCCAAATGGACCGCACTGTGCGCCAACTTGCCAGCCATATCTCCAAAAAAGTGTCCGATAAACTCATCAGTGCCCTCCAATCTGACCGCGATTCTTACGTCAAAAAGTGGGCTGATCTCGAAATGATCTTAAAACTTGGCATCCTCCAAGATGACAAATTCTACGATAGGGTGAAAGAGGCCCTCATCTGGAAAAACTCTAATGGAGAGTGGACCACCCTCGAAGAGTATCTAGAGAGAAACCCCGATAAAAAAGTCTACTACCACCACGACGAAAACCAAACCTCCCACTTTTTCGACATGTACAAAGACAAAGGAGTTGAAATCCTCTTTGCTCCCTCCCACCTTGACACCCCTCTCATGTCCTATCTCGAGGGGAAACACTCGGGAGTTTCTTTTCAACGCCTCGATGGAGCCATCGATGATGCCATCCTTGACAAAGATAAAGAAAAAACAGTTCTTGATGCCGATGGAAAAACTGAAGGGGTAAAAATCGCTGATACCTTCCGCTCCATGCTTAACCAAGAAAACCTCGAAGTGGAAGCAAAAAGTTTAACAAGTCACTCTGTTCCCGCCTTCATTATGCTCTCTGAAAGGGAGCGTCGCATGCGCGATTACTTCGCCCTTTCCGGGCAAGATCTCCCCACCTCCATGGGAAGCAAGCGGACCTTTGTCATCAACACCAATAGTCCCCTTGTTCAATCGATCCAAAAGCTCAAAGGGAAAGAGCCAGAGCTTGCCACCTCCCTTGTCAAGCAGCTTTACGAGCTCTCCCTCCTCTCTCAAAGAGAGCTTGATTCAAAAGATTTTTCCACATTTCTCAAACGGTCAACGGACCTCCTTGAAGCGCTCACAAAAGCCGCTACAAGTGAAGTTACAAAAGAAGGTTGAAGTTAACCTTCTTTTTTAATGTTTCATATATAAAGACTTAATGATTCAAGAAATCATTATTACTTAATAAATTAATAATCAATGTGTTATAATATCTCTACTGGGTGTATTGTGCCCAAATGGAATTAAGAGTCATTTTATGAGTCCGATCGCATCAGCAGATATTTACCTGAGAGAAACCCCCCAAGGGCTTCCTAGGCATGCCGATCTCTACACCGACTTTGTGGAGCGTCCCACCATGGGACCTGACACCCTCTACGTCGGAGAAAAGTTTCGGACAGTCATTGCGCGGGAAGAATTCCAAAGCGCAGTTGCCGCCCTAGGAGGACGAGATCCCAATCTCGTTCAAGTCCGAGTAAGGCAAGATGCCACCCTATATATCGCTCAAGTAGGCTCTACACACTTTCAGAGGGTTCACTTTAGAAACGATGAAACGCCCCAAGAGCTCGTTGACATTGCCCGAAATACCTACGCCGTTTACAGAAAAATGCAGGGATCTCTCCATGCTCCACCGCCGCCGACAACGCCCCCCATCACAAACCCCACCGTGATAACTCCTCCACCCTCTGCCGATCTCGATGCACTTAGAAAAGAAATCGAAGCGCTTCGAAATGCCCTTGAAAAACTCCAAACCCCCGATGAACGGCTAGTCCGAGAAAACGATCAAAACAAAGAAGCCCTTGACCGCCTTCAAAAAGAGTTAGAAGCGCTTCGAAAGCTCCTTGCCATGCACCGGGAGCGTGACAGCTCTCTTCAAGGAGCGCTCCATGCTGCATCCCCTGAAGAGCTCCTCAAAAAAGTTTACGATCTCCAAGGTCAACTCCAAGACCTAGACAAAGGATACGCTCTCCTCCAGCAAGCCCATGGAGCTCTCCAAAAGGCAAACGAAGAGCTAAGACAAGCTAAAGCCTCTGGCGATCAAAAAAACCTTGAGCTCGAAAAAAACGTTGCAGCCCTTCAAAAGGAGCTAGAAACCTTAGAAAAAGATCACAAAGCGCGCATCAGTGATTTTCAAAACCATATTGCACAGCTCATCAACCGCCCTACCCGCGAGGAATTCGAAAAGCTCCAGCAAGAGCTGAGCAAACGGGCAACGCCCCAAGAAATGCACCAACTCAGACTCATCAATCAAAACCTTGAAAGAGAACTTGCTGTCCTCAAAGATCTTTTTTATGCAGAACAAAAGCAACGAAAAGATCTCGAAAATGCAAACGAAAAGCTCGAGCAAGCCAAAGCCTCTGTTGAGAGAAGAAACCTTGAGCTCGAAAAAAATGTCGCGACCTTTACAGAGAAAGTAAAACAATCGGAAGAAAAAGTCGCAACGCTCGAAAAAGATCTAGCCTCTGCCTCTAGGCAAGCTAGGAAAGACAAAGAAACCATTACCTCCCTCCAAGAGCAAATCCAAGAGCTCGACAAAAAGAGCACTCTTCTCCAGCAAGCCTACAAAACCCTCCAAAATGCAAACGCAAAGTTAGAGGAAGACAAAGCCGCTGACCAAGAGAAAAAACTAGAGCTTGAAAAAACCGTTGCAAGCCTCAAGGAGAGAGTCAAACAATCGGACGAAAAAGTCGCAAAACTTGAGAAAGATCTAGCCTCCGCCTCTAAACAAGTCAAAGAAGATCAGAAAGTCATTTCCGATCTTAAAGAGGAGCTAGCAGCCGAAAAAGCGCGTTATGCATCCCTTGCGAAAGAGCAGCAGCAGACTAAGAAAGCCTTTGCTGATCTCGAGAGCGATCTTGAAGACAAAACAAAACAACTCGACGCCATCCAAAGGGCCCTTGGTGGAACGCCGATTACCCAACTTGCTCAAAAGACCTCTCAACTCGTTAAAGAAAACAAAAGTTTAAACGCTCAACTTGATGAGCAAACAAAGTCAACCCAAGCAAAACGGCAAGAGGTCACCGATTTAACCAAGCAGCTTTATACTGCCCAGTCAGAGCTAGAGCAGTATCAAAGACTCAAAGATGACCACCAAAGACTCCTGCAAAAGCTTGACAAACTGACTCAAGAAAACAAGCAGGCCGAAGGAACATACGATCAAGAGATCAAAAAGCTAAAAGATGAGCTCAAACAAACAAAACAACAACTTGACGAGCAAAAAAATCTCGTCGAAACCCAAACCGAAAGAGCCACATCTGCAGAAAAACAGCGAGACGATGCAAAATGGCAAATAAGAGAGCTCGAAGAAAAATTGCGCGCTCAAAAAGATGCTGAAGCAAAAGGAACTGGACAAATCACCCAATTGAAAGCTGAAATTGAATCTCTTAAAAGTGACATTCAAAGACAAGAGCAAGTCATTGACCGCGAGAAAAAACGGATCGAAGAAAAAACAAAAACGATCGATCAACTGGGAGAAAATAACTCCCGAGAGCTTTTAGAAGCGCGCGCTAAAAATAGAGAGCTTCAACAAACGGTAGCAAGTAAAGAAAAAGAGCTTTCCACTGCAAAGGATACTCTTGCCCAGGTAAATAGAGAAAAAGCCTCCTCTGAAAGAGCCCTATCAACCCTCTATCAAGCGCTCAATGCAACCACCCCCGACCTTGCTCGAAGAGCCATCACAACACTTCAAACAGAAAACAAAGCGCTTAAAGAAGGGCAAGAAAAGGGTGAGAAACAGTTTACTGCCGCTCAAAAAGAAGCTGAAGCTCTCCACCAAAAAAAGACTCAAGAGCTGAATAATGCCCTTATAAAAACCACTTCTAAAGTCGAAGAGCAAAAAGAGACCATTAAGGAACAGACGCGAGAAATCATAACGGCTCGTGAAAATTTAGAATTGACCCGGAAACAACTCCAAGAAGTTCAAACAAAAGAGCGAAACCAAGAGGTTACCCTTCGGAAAAATGAGCGAGAAAAGCAAGAGTTAACCGATCAAATTAGCTCTCTTCAAAAAGAGGTGAAGCTTCTAAAAGAAACCATTGAGGAGGAAAAACAGCGCGTCCTCGAAAAGAACAAAGAGATCGACAGTCTCTCCGAAAACGAGGAACAAACCTTAAAACGGATGCGCGCGCAAAACACCAAACTTGAAAAGAAGCTTAAAGAGAAAGAAAAAGCTCTTGCCGATTTAGAGTTTGAAAACGAAAGACTCCAAAAAGCAAAAGAGGCAACCGATAAAACCCTTGGAGGACTTACGAGGGAGCTTAATGCTACCACTCCAGCTCTAGCACAAAACGCTATTACAAATCTCAAAGAAGAGAACAAAAAACTCCACACAGCTCTCGAGAAAAGTGAAAAAGAGCGCGCTGCTGCTCAAAAAGAACTCGATACCCGCCCTAGTCCGCAAAAATACAAATCACTTCAGGAAGCTCTTGATCAAAGCGAAAAAACGGTTGAAAAACAGAAGAAATTGACCAAAAGGGCCAACACAAAGTTTACTCAGACCAAACAAGAGCTCGAAGATACAGAAAGAAAACTCTTGGAGCAAAGAACGCTCAGTCAGCAATACCGCAAAAACTAGGCGCCCTCTGTTTGAGTCTCACCCTCTTCAGCTTGCACTTCACTTCCAGGCTTCACATCAGAAATGGCCCCTTTAAGGACTTCGATCTTTGCTCCATCGACCATCTTTAAGATGACAGTCTCTTGTTCAACGCGAACGAGAGTTCCAACGATCCCCATCGCAGTGATCCGATCCCCTTTCTTCATGCTTTCGCGCTGCTGCTGCATTTTCTTCCGTCTCTTCTGTTCTGGACGCCAAAGGATCATGTAGAAAAACAGGAGAGCCACACCGATCATTATAAGGGTTTGCCACATGCTTTGTTGACGCGCCGCAGGAGCTGCATCATCAGCAAACAGGGCTGCAGAAAGAAAGATGGGTGAAAGAAATGTTAACGCTTTTTTCATATAAGAGGTCCTCTTTAAAAATTTTTCTAATTTTCCATATTATATATGATTCATCTTTTTTCGAGGAGAGCAATCGTCTCTAAATGGACCGTATGGGGAAATTGATCCACCCCTTGCACCTCTTTGAGGACATATCCCTCCTGAAAAAGGTGATGAATATTTTCACTTTGCGTTGCGGGATTGCAAGAAATATATAAAATCTTTTTGGGAGAAAGGCGGATGAGGTGTTTGAGCGCTGTTTGGTTAAGCCCTGAGCGGGGGGGATCGATAATGACAAGGTCGGGCACCTCTTCAATGGATGCAAGACGCTCCCCCACATCCCCTTTAAGTAGGGTGAAATTCTTAATCCCATTTTCCTCCATATTCACCTCACCATCACACACCGCATAGGGGCTTAGCTCAATCCCCACCACCTTTTTTACGTAAGGGGCAAAGACGATGCCAAGGGTTCCCGTTCCACAGTATAGATCGAAGACTGTGTCACCCTTTTTCGGAGCAGCCATCTCCAAAGCGCGCGTATAAAGTTTTTCCGCTTGGCGAGGATTAGGCTGAAAAAAAGAATCAGGGCTGATTTTAAAGGTGAGCTTCCTCTCTTTAATATGGAGAACCTCTTCCACTTGGTCAGGTCCTCCTAGATGCATCTCATAAAACTCGGTTGGACTTCCCTTCACTGCCCGCTGAATCCGAAGAAAAAGGCTCGGGTTTTCAACAACGCTCCGAACCGCTTTTTTAAAAGCAACGATCTCATTTCCTGGGATGCAATAGTCAGGGTTTCCCGACACCGTTAAGATCACCATTTTCCCCTCTCTTAACGTCAATGTTCTAAGGGTTCCCCTATCGGAATATGGATGGTAAGCTTGAAGAGAGCTTTCCTCCCACCACTTTCTCACAGCAGATAAGACCTCTACAAACCACCCCCTTGTCAAATGGCACTCCTCTAGATTAAGGACCCTCCCTTTCGAGCGGGCAATGATAAGACCTAAAAACTTTTCCCCCTCTTTATTTTGAGAAAAGGAAAACTCCATCTTATTTCGATACTCCCAAGGAGTTTCACATGGAATGATCGGAAGGGGTTTGATCGGATAAAGGGAGGCAAGCCTTTTTTCTTTCTCTTTTAGTTGGGCTTCATATGACTTCTGCTGCCAAGTGCACCCTCCACACACTCCTACATGTTTGCAGCGGGGAGGAGTTCGATCTTTCGAAGGGGTGACAACATCTAAAAGGGTGGTTAAATAGGTCCTCTTCTTTCTCTTCCCAAGCTCAATGAGAACTGTGTCCCCCACAACAGAGCCTACGACCTCCGCATCCCTTTGCCGATCTGGGAGGGGAGCAAGGCCATGCCCTTTTTTAGAATATTTTTGAATCTTAGAGAGTATTGCCGGAAGGCTTTCTTTGTTAGCTTGAATCTCCATGATTCCCTTCGTTTTGAATGAAAGGAATCATAGAGGGAATGAATTGAAGTGTCAACGACGCTTTCTTTTTGTCGCTGCTTTTTTCTTCGCAGGCGCTTTTTTAGGCGCTACTTTTCGCTTTGTCGCTTTTTTCTTAGCGACTTTTTTGCGCGTTGTCTTCTTTGCCTTCTTCCGCTTGCTTCCGCCCCCTTTCTTACCATCCGCAATTGACTCTTTGCGGAATTGCTTAGCAAGCTTTGCAAACTTAATCGTTCCAGTTCGCACTCTTTGTGCAGCTGCACGATTTCCCTTTTCCGATGACTTCTTAAGATCTATTGCAAGATCCATAAGCATCGCTTCCATTTTTTTGATTGTATCCTTCAATGCCATGTTTAAAAAAACCTCCTTAGAAAAACATGTTCTGTTCTTCTCCATAAAAAAGTTTTTAAATATTCTGCAATAAGTTTTTTTCAGAAAGTTTTGTATGATTTGCAAACAAGTGCATTAGATTGCAAATAATTAAGGGGATAGAACGTTTGTTAATGACATGATGATCAATCGATATAACAGGCATCACCTCCTTGTTACTCGAGGTAACAAAAGCCCCCTCAAAAGATGGAATCTCATCGCGGTGGATTTCCCTTTCCTCCACCTCAATAAGCTCCATCACCACTTCCCGAGTGATCCCCTCCAATACCCCCTCCTTAGGCGTGACAATTTTTCCTCCAATCACTGCAAAAAAATTTGCCGTTCCCGTCTCACGAATCCACCCCTTTTCATCACAAAAAAGAACATCAACAGCCCCCACTCTTTCTCCCTTTTTAAGAGCTATAATTGCGGGAAGGTAGTGAGTACTTTTCGCCTTTGGAAAAGGTCTTTGATAAATTTCTGTGATAAGTGAAATCCCTTCCTCAAAATACCCCTTCGGAAACGGTTTGAAAGGATAAGCCACCGCAAAAAAAGTGGGCTTCCCTCCAGGCATCAGCTGATCATCGGAGACTCCCCCCGTTAACATCACCTTCACACCTGTTTCTCCAAATCCCCCTCGAGAAATCAGCTCATCAATAATCTCTTCCATCTCATCGATGCTTTTCGGAACCTCGAGGCCAATCTCATGCGCCGATAAGATAAAGCGCTCCAAATGGCGACGCAACCGAAACGGTTTCCCTCCATACGTGCGCAAGTAATCCATCACTCCAAAGCCCCGCAGCACACTTAAATCAAGGGCTGAAATCTTTGGGTCACTTAAAAACTGTCCATCTAAATAGGTAAGTGTTTTCATCTCACTCTGACGCTATCAAAAAGACTAATTCGATGCAAACCTTTTGAAAATTTGCTGGATAATAAAAAGGGCTCTTAGATAAACTGGGAAGAGCTTATAAACAAAAAATGCCCCGAGAGGAAAAGCAGTCCTCTCGAGGCGCGAAACTAAGGTACAATCTATGTACATCCACCTTAGCCTCGGGTCACATATTACACCATGCAGGCGAAATTTTTCTAGTCTTCTTATCACTTTTCGAAGA
>JAGROK010000026.1 GCA_020440285.1 Chlamydiia bacterium
ATAAAGGGAAGAGCGAATCGAGCGCCAAATGGTGGCATACTCTTTTTGACCTCGATAAAAAGAGACCTGAGAGGTGATCACCTGCTGAAGTGTTGTGGTAAGCGGGGAATAAGTGAGCCATACGCTGGATCCTATGGAAAGGACCAGTAAATAGTCTCCTTCAAGGCGGGTGATTAAAAGGACGACGAGGTTCCAGCAAATAAGAATGGCGCAGGTGCCAATCACCCTGGGTATCCCTAAAAAAAGAACCTCTTTTAATAGAGGCCAATGGATCAAAGGTTTGCGGACATTATGAGAGGCATTCCCATTTAGAAACAGGAAAAGGAGCGCAAGACAGAGCAGCGCTTGAGCAAAGACTGTTCCAAAAGCAGCCCCTTTGATGCCAAGAGAGGGAACGATGGGCAGCGCTCCAAAAATTAGGAGGTAATTGAGCCCAATATTTACAAGCTGGGCGGCAAATGTGGTCAGCGCAACGACCCGAGTTTTTCCAAGACCGATAAAATAAGAGGATAGGGCCGTTCCTAACGGAAATAGAAAGTTTCCAAAGAGCAAAATTTTAAAATAAGCAGAGCCTTCAAGGGCAATGTCTGTATTCTGAAACAACATGGGGATCAATCCGAAACCGACGGGAAGAGTGATTCCCATAGAAAGGATAGAAAACCAGATCATCTGCCAGCAGTAGGGGCCTAATTTTCCGAAGTTTTTTTCGCCATAACTCCTCCCAATGCAAACCCGGCTTGTTGTCACAATTCGAGCGACAATGAGTTGAAAAAACAAGATGTAATAATTCGCAGCTGTTAATGCTTTTAGAGAAGAAAGAGAGTAGTGAGAGATGAACAGTCGGTCGCAAAAGTGCATGATGCTTCCAGAAAAAACAGAGAGAAGAAGAGGAAAAAAAAGGGCTAGGGTTTCTCCAATGGAACCTGCCCTATAGTTGGAAAGAGCATGCTTATTTGCAGTTGCGATCGTACTCATTCAGTTAGGTGCGCCATTTGATGCGGCAGCCGTGGCTGGGGAGTTGGCTGTCGGGGACCTTTTTTTTTGCGAGGAGGCAATCTAGCGCTTCTTTTAGGTCTTTGCCTGTCACCGGCAGGTTGTTTTCTGGGCGGGAGTCATCAAACTGTCCTCGATAGATGCAGTTTAGCCCCTGATCAAAGAGAAAGAAGTCGGGGGTGCAGACCGCTCCAAAACCCTTTGCAGCTACTTGCTCTCCGTCGTCGAGATAGGGGAAGGGGAAGTGATGCTTTTCTGCAAAGGCTTTCATTTCCTCAGTGGTATCGTCGGGATACAGGGTCGGGTCGTTTGAGTTAATGGCAATGAAGGCGATCCCTTTTGGTTGATACTCTTTTGCAAGAGCGATCAGTTGACCTAGTATAGGTTCGACGTATGGGCATTTGTTTCGGATGAAGACGACAACAAGTCCTTTGTCGAAAGAGGTCTCTTTCAGTGTCTTTGTTTGATTAGATGTGACGTCTTTAAGTTGAAAGTCGAAGGCTTTTGTTCCAAGGGGAATCATTTGTGATGCTATTTTAACCATTTGTTCTCTTATGTGTTTGTGCTTAAAAGGAGTCATTCTTGCAGGAGGTTGAAAAAAAATCAAAAAATATTCTAGACTGCGTGCTTCTCTTAACTCAATTAAGGGTATAACTAAGTGAAAAAATCGATCTTATCCATAACACTATTAATCGTCATAATGCTGGGGGTGACTGTCATGCAGCATAAAAAATCTAAAGCCGTTACAAGTAGAAATGTCTTAAGGGTTCCACTTTATTTCGATATTTCTACCCTCCATTTTTGCGCAAGCAATCGGGGAAGTTATGTCAATTCCTCCCAGATTATTCCTTATGTCTTTGAGGGGCTCATGCGTCGAGGAGAGGGAGATGTGCCGACTCTTGCTGTGGCGCATAGTATCGACATTTCTGAAGATGGGAAGACCTATCTTTTTCATTTAAAGGATACCGTATGGAGCGATGGGACGCCTTTGACTGCTCATGATTTTGAGTATGCGTGGAAAATGCTTATTAATCCTCAATCTCCAACGGTGACTGCTCTTCCTGAACTTTTTTATCCGATCAAAAACGCCGAAAAATTTCTCCACGGAAAGTGCTTGGAGAAAGAGGTCGGAGTGACCGCGCTAGATGATAAAACGCTTAAAGTAGAGCTCGAATATCCGGCGCAATACTTTCTCGAAATCGTTGCCAGCCCCTTTCTATATCCAGCCCCCCGCCACATTGTTGAAAAGGATCCAAAGTGGTGTATGAAGCCGGAATTTGTATGCAACGGCCCGTTTATGTTAACGCACTGGGCGATCGATTCTGAATTGCAGCTCGTAAAAAACCCACGGTATTGGGATGAAAAGCATGTCTACTTAGAAGGGATGCATCTACTCGTCTGCAAAAACGATAAAACCGCGCTAGATTTATTCGAGAAAGGGGATTTGGATTGGGTCGGGGATCCCTTTATGACAATCTCCTATGACTGTTCACATAAGATATTAAACAATAAAGCTCCCGATGGGACGATCTACTTTTTTGTCTACAACAATGATCAATACCCCTTTGACCATCCCAAGTTTCGAAAAGCCCTCTCCTATGCGGTTGATCGGCAATCCATCGTCGACAATGTATTTCATGATACCGCAAAACCCGCTCTATCCTCTCTTCCTTTTCCGCTCATGTTAAAAGATGAGCCTTACTTTCAGGATAATGATCTAGCCTTAGCGAGAAAGTTGTTTGACGAGGCGCTAGGTGAGCTCGGGGAGACGAGGGAGTCTTTAGAAAATATCGAGCTTCTCTATATGCCTGAAGTGGAGTTTGCGAGAAAGATCTGTTTGGCGATCCAAGACCAGTGGAGAAGTCATCTAGGATTCAAGGTGAATCTCCGAGGAATCTTTGGGTGGAATGAATACATCGATGCGATACAAAGTGGAGACTATATGGTTGCCATTACCGGCGCCATTCCTCCCATTGCGGATCCCTCTTTTGTCCTTCAGATATTTAAAAACAAAAAAGATCTCTGCAATCGATGCAACTGGGACAGCGAAACGTTTAAGCATCTTCTCTATCAGTGCAACCATGTCTTAGATACAAACGATCGCTCCAAACTGCTCCTCGAAGCAGTAGGGGTATTGATGAATGTGATGCCCATCCTCCCGATCTG
>JAGROK010000027.1 GCA_020440285.1 Chlamydiia bacterium
GAAGACTCTTTCTTACTAGATATGTCCCCACCTCCTTCCATCCCACCCCTGAGGCCATAATGATCCCAGACAAAGACCTTATGAGAAGGGTAATAGGTTATGGTGTAAGCAGAAAGGGGAGGTGGGTTTTCACTTATAAAGAGAGGAATGTTAGTTCCCAGAGAGATATCTCCTTGAGCATAATGACAGACGATTTTCCCTTGATATTTGGAAAAGATAATGGTGAATCCCTGGTGGTTAGTGAATGGCTTTGAAAGACCTAAGTCCTCTTGAGCACAGGGTAATGAAGAAAAGCTCATAATCAACTCCTTAGCTCCCCATTGCAGGCAACTAGAAGCTGCAATGGGGCGTGGGTTTATTGGATTATTTGTTATTTTGCTCTTTAATATTAACAACACCTTGGTTCGTTACAGGTCCGTTGTTATTAAAGTTTTGAGTTGGATTTGATCCAGGTTGCTGGTAGAACGCATTATTCGTACTTCCTACACCACCATGAATAGTTTGAGTTTGAGTATTATGGTTTCCTGTCTGGGTGTTATTTAAATTGATTAAATTCGCAACATTTTGAAAGGTTTGGTCAAATGCACTTGAAATACGACCCGTCTTTTCTTGAGTTTCAGAACCAGAGTCCAGCTTGGCATCCCTGATTGCATCTAAAAGACTTTTGAAAGTATCAATACGTTCTGGCACCTTGTTTAAAGCTTCTAGAGCATCATCTCTATCAAAACCATCTTTTGAAGTCGCTTTCATGAGGTTTGCATTAATATTAGTCAGATAGTTGATAAGCTTGTCTTTTTCTTCAGAAGATTTGACTGCTTCAAGTTTTGCTTGCTGGTCTACAACGACTTGTTTGTCTTTCTGTTCATCTCCAGAAATCTCTTTGAGGAAAATGGCATTCCAAATCCCTTTTGCTGTCGTTTTTAATCCTTGATGAACTTGATCACTGGTTGCAATGCGTAGCAAAGTAGCTCCAACTTCTCCAAAAAAACCTCCTTTTAGACGGACTTCTGTAGCGTTGATTTTGCATCCATTGCTCAGCTCAAAAATTCCTGCTTTGTGCATAATAAGCTTTTGAGCTAACTCATTGCAGAGCGAGTTTTCCGGCGAAAGACTATCTCTGTATCGTATTGCTTCTTCTCGATTTATGATATTTCCACTTGTAATACGCATTTTTTTTCTCCTTATATTTTGTTAACAAATTGCGAAAAATGCCTTAACACTTTATTGTGCACAAGGCAGACTCTAGAAACTTAAAAACGAAACTCTCCATAATGTTTAATGTCTCTTTTTCTTTCTCTTCGTCATCAATTGCTTATTCCTTGTAAGGCTCTTTGAGGGCATATAAATATCCAAGATCGACCACTCCCATAACCCCTGTACGGTCAGGCCCTCCAAAGTCATCTGAAATAGAAATCCCCTCCTCTACTCCATCTCCATCCTCTTTATATCCACCTACTGCAATAGGAGACCCATAAGGGCTTTTAGTATCACCACTTGGGGTCATTGTTTCTTGACAGCGGGTGAAGGTCCAGTTTTCTGATTTATCTGGATAAAGCCTTTTTCCAGTTGCAACATAATGTGTGCAAATAGATACCACTGCGTCTAAAACTTTTGGTAAAACATAGGGAAGGCTTGGAGATCTATAACGATCGATTAATTTTCCTTGTTCGAAATAGGGTTTCTCTCGGCTTTCGGGAAGGACATCTCTAGTTGCCAAAATCCAACGACTTTCAGTACTTACGTCACCAAAGGTAACACGGACTCGATCGTTGTAATAACGATACCGAGTTCTATTGCCAGCTCTTGGGTGCTGAAGAATTTCCTGAAAAAGATTAAGGGTGAAAGGTTGTCCATTAATCTCGTTAGGGATAAGAACAAGAAGGTGGGTGTCTCGTACTTTCTTACCTTTCCAAAAAGGACAATCACGATTAAGAATCTCTTCAATATGTTTAGGAAGAGGAGGTTCAAAACCAATGTTACCAAAGTACTTTTCCCATTTAGCTTTTCCAAAAGCCATCTCGGGAATCACCCCTCTTTGAAGCCTTTGGTGTTGTATTTTTTGGGTTTCGAGGATTTGGATTTGGGACTGAATCTCTTGTTTCTTTTGGTTGTGGGCTTCCTGCTGTTTTTTAAGAAGAGCTTCTTTTTCTTGGAAGATTTTGACTTTTTCTTCTTCGATAGATTTGATTTTTTGCTGGTATTGCTCTTCGAGCCTATTGCGCTCTTCCAAGAGTTTTTTGTTGATATCTTGATCTTTAAAGGCTTGGGTGATTTTAAGCTCTTCTTCTGTCTTTTGAAGGCGGGCTTTTTCTTCGTTTAGTAGCTCATTCATAGATATTTCGAGGTCTTTGAGCTTTTGGTTAGAGGTGCTTTCTAAAGCACTCAATAGTTTTGCGTGGTTTTCTTCTTGTTCAGAGAGTTGCTTATTTACTTGATCTTTTTGACGTTCGATCAGCTCAACGTACTCTTCAATCATCTTGTTGGCAGATTGGATTTCTTCTTGATACTTTTGAAACTCATATTCTCGGTTCCGTTGCTTTTCCTTGCAGAAGACGCAGTATCTTTTGCGTATTGGAAGATCGATAACCTTGTCGAGCTCTTGAAAATTCTGGACTGCAAGCTCTAAAAATTTGAGGATCTCTTCGGCTTCACTAAAGTTTTCGAGGTGACAGGCGGATATAAAGGCATTGACTTGTTCATGGGCATGACTTTCAATTTCTTTTCTTTGTGCTTGAAAGAGGCGCTCAACGATATGGTGTTCAATGACACTTAGGGTTTTCAGTTCGAGGTAGTGCTCTGAAGCTTCTTTATAGTTTTTTTGTTTGAGAGCTTCTTTTATCTTTTCTCTAATAGCTTCGGAAATCTGAAGGAGCTTATTTTTATCTTCATAGGTCAAGATTGTACTAAAAATTTCTTTGTGATCACGAACGGGTTTGAGTCCTTTAAGGGCTTCTAAAAATGCCTTTCGATTCCAAGCTCCTTCGACTTTGCGGTCTAAGGGGTCATAGGTGAAAATTCTGTCTGCGAGATTTTGAAGGATATAGCTATCTTTAGTAAGAAACTTTTTAAGGCGAGTGAAGTTTAGATCTAGAGGGACATTGGTCACTCCAAGAAGAAGCGATTCTTTAGCGTTTAAAAGATTTTGTTCGCCTCCAAAAAGATTATAGGCGACTCTAAGCATTTCAGTAAGACCTCGTCCTCTTTCGGCTTTGAGGCTATGATAGTTAATAAGGATAACGACCTTAATAGTCTTGGATTCTTGGATAGAGTTTTTAATGTTTATGGAGTTGGCAATATTAATTTCCACTCCACGATTATCAAAAAAACCAGGGCAGTCCATATAGGTGTTATGGGTTTCTTGATCTTCTTCAATCTGGGGCATAAAAGTTTTAGACTGCCTGGTATGGCCAATAGGCATGACTTCCTTTTTGACTCCTTTGACGATCACAAGGTTATCGATGGCATCTTCTATACCAAGATTTTCAGGAGAAACCATCTCTAGCGTGCAGCCACAAAGGTAGTTAATTGTAGTGCTTTTGCCAGCACCAGTATTTCCTATAAAAAGGATGACTTCTTTTCCTTTTGCTTTTTTGGCTTGGAAGTTTCCTTCTTCGATACACTTACGAAGAAGTGTCATACTTCGATCAAGTTCCAGCTTTTCAAAGGGATGCTTCATCCTGTCCTGAATAAAGTCAAAATCTGCTGCTGATAGAGTATAAAACGTATTGTTTTGTGTTCCGATATAAACTGTCCCTTGGTTTGTTACAGTTCCGAAGTTGTGAAATGTGTCTCCATCTCTTCTCATCCCACCGCTAAGGCCATAAGAACCCCAGACAAAAGCTTTACGGGAGGGGTAATAGGTAATGGTATAAGCGGAAAGTGGAGGCGGATTTTTACTGATGAAGAGAGGAATGTTTGTTCCCAAGAGAATGTCTCCCTGAGAGAAACAGCAGACGAGTTTCCCCTGGTATTTGGAAAAGGCGATGGTAAATCCTTGGTGGTTAGTGAACGGCTTTTGAACACAAGACGTTGAAGAAGCACTCATAATTGACTCCTTTAAAAGTCCCTAATTGTAATGATCAGACATGATTTTATTGGGTTAAACGCTAAACCTGACACAGTGATGCATGAGAGAGAAATCCCCTTAGCGATTCTTGTTTTGAGTGGCATCTTGCTTCTCCTGCTAAAAGCCTTTATAAGAGTACGTGCTCCTCAGACTTTAAGGGGAGAGGATATAACAATTAAAAATTTTAAGGTAAGTATTTTTTTTATGCAAAGATACGCACAAAAAATGTTCCAGAAATTTACAACAGAAAAACCCTCCCTACCTCAGCCTATTTGTTGTCCAAAAAGCTGAAAAAATCCCCCTTTCTCAAACTCCCCTCTCTAAAGCCCCCAACTTCCCCATAACAACGCTTCAGAAAGCTTCCATACCACAAGCTCTTAATAATGCCCTTAGAGCTCAAATCTCACCCCCTTTTTTCTCCCCTTTCTTTTCAGCTTCTCCTTTTCTAAGGATCGATCTCTTCAAGAACCTCCAAATCCTCAATCGGAACAAGGGCAGCTTCTACCCCTTCTTTTCCTTTCAAAATGATCCTCTCTCCTGAGAAATAAGCCTCTTTCAAAAAGTCTTCGACTTTTCCTTCCCAGTTTTCTTCTGTGATTGTATGCATGTTCTTCCTCCTATAATGATAAATCAGGTCCTTTTGAGCGCTGCAGTTCCTGCTGCTTTTGCAAGGCGCGCTCTTGAGACCTTTCTAATTCTTTTTGTTGATCGCATTCTCTTTCACTTTTTAGGGCGATCTCGGTGATCTCTTTTCTGTCTACTTCTTCTCCTATGAGAGCTTTTTCACAAGAATAACTCAACGCTTTATAGAGGGCGATCTCTTTTACCTCTTGAGAGCATTTGATTGTCTCGTAAGGAAAACTCTCTA
>JAGROK010000028.1 GCA_020440285.1 Chlamydiia bacterium
GGGCTGAAGACCAACCTGGCTTACGTCTCTTTATCTACCCTTCTTGTCCCTTCTCTCCAGCGCGGTATTGTTGAGCAAATAGATGATCCTAACCACGGCTTTTATGAAAATATGAAGTATGGGTTTAAGGAGAATTGGGGAAAAATCTGGAAGTATGCAACAGAGTGGCTATCGCCTCAAGCGGACGACTAAATAAAAAATATTAGAAGAAGTTTTTATCTATGGCAACCTTAGTAGGATTAGGAGTTGTAACCGCAGGGGGGCTGAACCTTCTTGCTAATTATGGGGTCCGCGCTATTACAGAAGTATCGCAGCCTCTTCAGGGAGTTTTAGTAGCAACGGTTTCAAACGTTGCTTTTGGTATTTTATCTAGTATGCTTCTGGATGATTATGTGGATGGTAGAAGGAACGGAGATGCAAAGAGAAAGATCTTTTCCATTGTTGGAACGAGTTTTGGAACTGCTGCATCATCGATTCTTTTTTCAAAGATGACAAGGTATAAAGTGGGGATGATCACTCACTGCGCCTATGTTGCTATGGGTCCTCTTTTGCCCTTCTTTATACGCTTTGTTAATGGAGCAATAAAGTTGAGGTCAGTAACAGAAGGTTTAGGAGTGGGTTGTGGATTTTATGAAAGAGTATGGACATACCTGAAAACAGATGATGCGAAAGAAACGTTTAAGGGGTTTCTCGTAGCAGCCGCTGTTGCGACTCCACTGACCGTACTTGCAAACTGGGCAATACGAGCAAAGGCGAAGGTAGCCCCTCCGATCATGGGAGCTCTTGTTGCTGCGATTTCAAGCGCTGTTTTCACCGTGTTTGGATCCTCAGTTGTCAGTTGGAAAGTAAATGAGAAAGAGCCCGAATTGGTGGTTAAAACAACAATTATAGCAGCGATTGGAACCCTAGTCACTGCGGTGTTATTCTCAGCAGCAAATGAAACGTACAAAACGGGGCTGAAGACCAACCTGGCTTACGTCTCTTTATCTACCCTTCTTGTCCCTTCTCTCCAGCGCGGTATTGTTGAGCAAATAGATGATCCTGAGTACGGCTTTTATGAAAATATGAAGTATGGGTTTAAGGAGAATTGGGGAAATATCCGGAAGTATGCAACAGAGTGGCTATCGCCTCAGGCGGACGACTAAATAAAAGAATATTTTTAAAGGAGTTTTTATCTATGGCAACTGAAATAGGAGCACTAGTTGTAACCGCAGGGGGGCTGAACCTTCTTGCTAATTATGGGGTCCGCGCTATTACAAAGGTATCGCAGCCTCTTCAAGGAGTTTTAGTGGCAACGGTTTCAAATATTGTTTTTTCCGTTTTGTCTCACAAAGTTAATAAGACAATTATTTCGGGGAGCTATTTGGACAAAGAAGTCTTAAAACAAAAACTTTTTGGTTTTGCTGGAACAGTTTTTGGGATTGCTGCATCATCGGTTCTTTTCTCGAAGGTGACAAGATATAAAACGGGGGTGATCACTCACTGCGCTTATGCTGCTATGCCAGCCCTTTGTTTTCCCCTTGCCAGTTTTGGGCTGGACTGCATTAAGGGCAAATCTTTAAGCAATGCTGCTAGCAACTCCGTTTCCTTGTACCGAGATACATGGACATACCTGCAAACAGATGGTGCGAAAGAAACGTTTAAGGAGTTTCTCATTGCAGCCGCTGTTGCGACTCCATTGACCCTACTTGCAAACTGGGCAATACGAGCAAAGGCAAAGGTAGCCCCTCCAATCATGGGAGCCCTTGTTGCCGCGATTTCAAGCGCTGTTTTCACCGTGTTTGGAGCCTCAGTTGTCAGTTGGAAAGAAATTGAGGAAGAGCCCGAATGGGTGGTTAAAACAACGATTATAGCAGCGATTGGGACCCTAGCCACAACAGCGCTATTCTCAGCAGCAAGTGAAACGTACAAAACAGGGCTGAAGACCAACCTGGCTTACGTCTCTTTATCTACCCTTCTTGTCCCTTCTCTCCATCGCAGTGCTGTTGGGATCATAACATATTCTAAACGTAGCTGTTATGAAAATATGAAGCATGGGTTTAAGGAGAATTGGGGAAATATCCGGAAGTATGCAACAGAGTGGCTATCGCCTCAAGCGGACGACTAAATAGAATATTTTTAAAGGGGTTTTTATCATCGTAGCTTTTAATTTCTCTTTTTCTGTTATAGTGTTTTCAGTTTAAAATTTTAGATTGAAAGCACTATATAAGATAGGCTATGGACCTCATTGAAGAAATGCACATTTTTATTCACCACATGGAAGTGGTGAATAATGCTTCGGAGCATACTCTCAGAAACTACCGTCTTGATTTAAAAGCTTTTGGAGCTTTTGCAAAGGGAGAGGCTTTAAGTAAGCGGCTCATCCGAAATTATCTAGCCCATCTTCAGATAAAAGGGGTCTCAAAAAGGACAGTCTTACGCCACCTTTCTTCTATTCGCTCATTTTGCAAGTATTTGCTCAAGGAAAGGAAAATTAAAGAAAACCCCGCGGCAGAGGTTGGAAGTCCAAAGCTCGATAAACCCATTCCAAAAGCTCTTTCTTATGGTGAGGTGGAGCAGCTCTTCCACATGCCCGATACAGAAGAGTATTTGGGACTCCGTGATCGATGCATTATGGAGCTTTTTTATAGCTCGGGACTTCGGATCAGTGAGCTTGCAGTCCTTAACCGAGGGGATTTTGATTTGCGAGCGCGCTCTCTTCGTGTTAAGGGAAAAGGGAAAAAAGAGCGGATTGTTCCCATTACGCAAAATGTGGCCCAGTGGATCAAGAGGTATCTTGATGATCTTCGCCGCTATGAGGAAGGAAAGCCTCATACTCAGAAGGATCACGAGGCCATTTTTTTAAATAAATGGGGAAAGCGTCTCACAACCCGCTCCATCGATCGCCTTTTTAAAAAATATCTTCAAAAAAGTGGCCTTGCAGGGAGGATCACCCCTCACACGATTCGTCATACCATTGCAACGCACTGGCTTGAGAAGGGGATGGATCTCAAAACGATTCAGGTGCTCTTGGGTCACGCCTCTCTTGGGACGACAACGATTTACACCCGCGTTTCGACGAAGCTTAAGCGCGAGGTGTATGAGAAGGCCCATCCGCGGGCAAAAAAAAGCGTCAACCGAAGTTGACGCCCAAAGTTCCCGGGTAGGGAATAAGCCGGATTCTGTCACCCACAAACTGTGAGTTGCAATCATTCATCTAGGGACCTTATTGCTAAGACCCTCAAGCGACACTGAAAGAGTCCCATTGCGAAAAACAGCTTAGACTCTTTTCTTGCTTCAGGTGGGGTTTGCCTCTTCCTTAGCATTACTGCTTCGGGGATGGGCCCCTAGCCCATCATTTTCATCCTGTCTAGTCCTTTCGGACTAGCGGCCTGTTTTCTGTTGCACTTTCCGTAGCCTTACGGCCCCCAGTCTTTCACTGGCACCTTTTTCTCTGAAGTCCGGACTTTCCTCTCCTATGGAAATGATGCTTCCATAGCAGCGATTGCCTCCTACTCCGTAGTTTTTTACTTACGCTTTAACCGTTCTACGACGGCGGCGGCGCGTTGCTGTAGCTCCTTCTTCCACTTCATTCTCTTGCCAATAGTGGATCCGTGAACAATGTTCGCAGAAAACGACAGCTTTTCCTTTGCGAACAAGATTCTCGTGTTGAAGGGTAAGGGCAATATGGCATCCACTGCAGGTCCGATTTTCAATCGGAACAATCACGCGGTCTTTTTTATTGCGAAGGAGACGTTCATAAATTTTTAAGGTATCGGGATCGGCATTTCCAATGATCGCATCACGCTCGGCCTTGAGGTGTTGCCCCTCTTCATTGATTTTGTCGATGCTCCCCTTGATTTCTTTCTCAAGCTCTTGACTATTAGTCTCTGATGCAGAAAGGCTCTCCTTGATTTTATCAAGGATCTCTTCTTCAGCGACTTTTTTATCTAAAATATTGGAGGTTTGGGTTTCAAGAGCAACCTTTTCTCGCTCAACCGTTGTCATTTCTTGAGTGAGGGCATTAAACTCTTCAACCTTTTTGACACTGGCCTGTTGCCCTTCGAGATGTTTATATTTTTCGGTAAGTCCTGAGATCTTCTCTTCAAGCTTGTTGACCTGCTGGGTCAGATCTTCGATTTCTTCTTCCTTGAGTTTTAGCTGCTCATGGAGTTCAATCCGGAGAGATTCAATCTGTTTCAGCTCTCCTTGTCTCTGTTTTTTGAC
>JAGROK010000029.1 GCA_020440285.1 Chlamydiia bacterium
CAATCATCGACATGAAAATTTAGGGCAAAAGGCTCTGAAAATTATGAAGAAATCAGGAATTTGCTAGTCAAGAGCCAATTCTTTTTTTGTACTAGGCTGGTGTAATTACTAATATTGAGCTCTCAGATCTAGGAGTTGATATGAGCCTAAAAAAGCACCTTTTTTTCCTATTCTTTTTTATTGCGGGTCAAACCCTTTTTGCAGGAATTGATCATCGGATCGCAAAGATTATTCTCAATGAACATAAACATCGCCCCATCAAGGGAAATGTCGTTCTGATCGGAAGACAAAGTATTTGGATGACCCCAGAAGAAGCCATTGCCTTTGTAAAAGGAGAGGGCATTGAAGTAAGAAAAGATGCAATCATTGAAAAAGATCTAACAACCTATGGAGCTCAAACAGATTCATGGATTACAGACCGCTCTTTCTTCTCCTTATTTACCGATGCTAAAGTGCTGGCTCTCGATGTGAGTGAGTATGAAGGGGCCGAAATCATTGCGGACCTTAATAAACCTTTGGATCCTAGGTACTACGATATCGCTGACTTTATCTATAATGGTAGTTGCCTGGACAACCTTTTCGATGCAGCTTCCGCCTTAAGAAATATGTCGAACCTCCTCAAGGCTCATGGACGTGTTATTCATATTGAAATGGGCTCCCCTATTCAAGGAGCTTACCTCATGTACTCTCCCGCATTCTTTTTTGATTACTATGCAATTAATCAATTTAATGACTGCAAAATCTACACCTGCGAGTTTGACAACTTCCTTGATCCTTGGCACATATTTGCTTGGGACGCTTTTAGCCAAAAAGGGGGGAAATGGGTCCTATCGGAGCCTGCCCATAATCACTGGAAAAATGTTGCCATATTCGTGGTCGCTGAAAAAGGTGAAAATTCGACAAGCGATCTAAGCCCTATTCAAGGATTTTATCGCCAGGTTCATGCAACCGATAAAGACGTTTACTTCGAATCGTTTCAACACTACAAAGCTTCTGGCCGTCCTGTACCGACACTTGTGAGCGATCCTATGAAAAAAAACCTAGCCCCCGTTCCAGGGTTTACTAGCATTGGGATTTTAGCAAACCCATGAACCTACCCTAATAAATTTTCTAACCACATAAAAAGTCGTCGGCACTTTCTCTTCAGCTAGGAAAATGTTCTTTCTACCTCCCGCCTTCTTTTGGTTGCTCGAAAAAAATCATAGATTTCCCTTGCTTCAACACGCTCTTTGCAATTTTTCCTATAGCCAATGATTCGAAGACACCCCCTATTGAACATCTCTTGCCTTAAGCCATCAGCATCATATCCCTTACTCTTCGGCTTACATCCTTAAATTGGATGAGCTTAGGTTTAATTTCTGGTAGGAAATTTAAATGCGATCGCCCTGACAATATATAACGCTGTCTTGATCTAATATTTCAAAGCGTGATACGATCTTTTTCCCATGGAAAGTTTGAACCCACAACAGAAAATTGCAGCTGAGCACATAGAAGGAGCGATGCTTGTTTTAGCAGGAGCTGGCTCTGGGAAGACTCGTGTTGTAACCTGCCGCATCGCCCACCTCCTTGAAGTGGGGGTTCCCTCTTCTGAAATCTTAGCTTTGACATTCACCAACAAAGCAGCTGATGAGATGCGGGTGCGGGTCAAAAAAATGACCGACCAATATGTTCTCACCTCCACGTTTCACTCCTTAGGGGCTCGCATCTTGCGAGAGTCGATTCACATCTTAGGCTATCAAAGCGATTTTACGATTTATGATGAAAATGACAGCTTGCAACTCCTTAAAAACTGTTTGTCATCAATGGGTTATAAAGATGAGAAAGGACTTTTAAAATCGCTTCGCATTGCGATTTCTAACGCAAAAAACGATCTCCTTTCCCCAAACGATGTGGGAGGAGACTTCCACTCCCGTTCTGACCAACTCCTAAAAGAGCTCTTCATTGCTTATCAAGAAAAACTCAAAGAGTACAACGCCCTTGACTTCGACGATCTCCTCTATCTAACGGTAAAGCTTTTCCGGGAATCAAAAGAGACGCTAGAGCACTACCAAGCCCGTTGGTCTTTCATCTTGATCGATGAATATCAAGATACCAATACTGCGCAATATTTCATGACAAAACTGCTCGCTCAAAAAAGTGGCAACTTGTTTGCCGTTGGGGATCCCGATCAATCGATCTACTCATGGAGGGGGGCTAATATCCACAACATCTTAGAATTTGAAAAAGACTACGACAACGGACAAGTGATCACCCTCGAACAAAACTATCGGAGCACCACAAATATTTTAGAGGCTGCAAATGGTCTCATCAAACACAATGAAGAGAGGTATGAAAAAAAGCTTTGGAGCGATCTGGGAGCGGGAGAAAAAATTGGGGTATACATTGCAGAAAATGAGCGGCAAGAAGCTCTCTTTGTTGTCGAAGAACTCGTCCGTAAAACACGGGAAGAACATCTTCCTTTAAGAGAATGTGTGATTTTTTATCGAACCAACTCTCAATCTCGCACATTTGAAGATGCCCTCCTCAAATACCAAATCCCTTATGTCATTTATGGGGGCATTTCGTTTTACCAAAGAAGAGAAATCAAAGATATTCTCTCTCTTCTCAGAATGACCATTTCCGATTCTGATTTCCTTGCCTTTGCCCGAACAATTAATATCCCCAAGCGGGGGATCGGGCAAGCAACACTTGCAAAATTGCGTGAAGCTGCAGAAAAACATTCCCTCCCCATCATGACTCTGATTCGAAAGCTTCTAGCAAAAGAAATAGATGCTGTAAAACTCTCGAAAAAGATCGAAGATGGCATGAAAGATTACATGCAAGTCATCCATCTCCTTAAAAAAATGGTCTTAGCAAACGCTCCATTAGAAGAGATCATTCAAGAAGCCATTAACCTCTCTAGCTATGAAAAAGTGCTTCGAGAAGATCCCGAAAGCTTTGAAGATCGAAAAAGTAACCTTGAATCTTTGATCAGTAAAGGAGCTGAATGGAGCGAGGAACAAGAAGCTCCCACCCTCATTGCTTTTCTAGAAGAGCTCTCTTTAAAATCTAGCCTTGATGATCAACCCTTTCAAGATTCTGTCCGCTTAATGACCCTCCATAATGGAAAGGGGCTCGAATTCGCTCTAACATTTCTCGTTGGAATGGAAGAAGATCTTTTCCCCCACATCAACTCTAAAGATTCCATAGAAGCTTTAGAGGAAGAAAGGCGCCTTTGCTATGTCGGGATGACTCGAGCAAAACAATTCCTCTATCTCACTTGTTCAACCTATCGCTTTATGTGGGGCATTTCAAAGGTTATGTGTCCTTCCCGCTTTTTAAAAGAGATTCCTCAGCACTTTTTAAACCCTTTATCTGAAGAAGAGCCTATTGAAGAGGATTGGGAAGAAGAGGAAGGGTTTCCTGCTGGAACAATTGTTTTCCATAAAGATTTTGGGAAAGGAATGATTAAAAAATCGTATAAAACATCGCTGGGGCTCACCTACGACGTTGAGTTTTTAGAATCACATACAACCCGCTCTCTTGTTGGGAAGTATGCTAAGTTTAAAAAAGTACCTGCTAATTAAATTTATTACAAAATAAAGATCTAAAATGGCTGAAGCTACAACAACAAAAAATTTTATTTCATTCCCCATTCAAGGCAATGATCTATATCGAGAAGTTCAATTCAACGCAACTCTTTCCGCTCTTCCTAGAAAAGCTTTTTCAGCCCCAACTCTTGGCGGCTTTTCCAGCAGCTTGTCTCGAGCTGGCTCACCACTTAAACAACGTCCTTTATCTATGAACAATATTGCTCTTTATGCAAAAGAGATCACCGCAGAGGTCCTTGAAAAAAATGGTGAAAAAGCGACCCCTATCCCTCTTGAAAACATTGTGATTCACCAAAAGGGAAAAAGCACGGGAGAACCGATCCCCCTTTCACTTCTTCGAGCCCCTCAACCCCAGGTTGAGGCCCTTAGCAAACTATAGCTAAAGTAGTTTAAAATAGTAATAATTGGACAGAAGATTTTCATTAAAAATGAAGCGCGGAGAGCGAAGCTGGCTTCATGTAAGCCAGCAAGATCGAGCGTAAAATTTTCGGTGGAAAGATC
>JAGROK010000030.1 GCA_020440285.1 Chlamydiia bacterium
CGATTAATAAACCAGGAGAGGTCTACGTTCCCTATCCTTCTGAAACGCCCCTTCCCGGACAACCCACATCAACCTCTTCCCATCATCCAAGCCCTACCCCTATTTTGTCAGAATCATTCCCTTCCACCTTTTCTGATCAAGTTAATGAAGTCAAAGAAGAGCTTTATCATCAGCTTCTTGATGATCCTGTAAATAACACCTCTGTAGAAGATCCCTCTTTCTGGCCCCAGGCCATTCAAGGAACAAAGGAAGTCACTTCATGGCTTGCTCATGACATCCTAAAAGGTGCAGCGGAATGGGCAGGCATCTCAAGCGAAACAGCATACCCCTACCATGAAACAATCGATAACCTTTTTGGCACACAGTTTGCCTCATCTTTCACCCCTGAAGCTTTGGAGAGTCAACCTGAAGTAACGGAAGGGGTCCTTCCTCCTCCAGGAGGAAGCTTAACCACAACAACCAAACGGATTGCTGCCATCGCAAGCTCCACCGGTGTTGCAACTAGCGCTGCCGCTGTTGGCAGCGCTCTTACGCAGACAAGCGCTCTTCCAAATGGAATGTCAAACACCTCCTTTAATAGCTCCCAGTTGCAATTAGAAAACCAGTTAAGATTAGATCTGATAGGAAAAGGATATAGCACCCCTCCAAGGCCAACAGGAATCCCTGAGAGTTGGAATGTAGCACCTACCAACAAAAATGGAGGTGTAAAATATTTTTTACCAACTACTAAAAAGAATGGAGATCTATATAATAGGGTAGAAATTAGAGTCATGCCAGCTAACCCAAACAGCCCATATGAAGGCCAGAGACGACCTTACGTAAAACACCGTGTTGAAAATAATTTTTATGACAAAAATGGAAATATCGTTCCTGAAGACAGCTTAGAAGCTCATATCGACTACAACGAATACGATTTTAATATAATTTCCGAAGTAACCCAGAAAAAATAGCTATGCCAGACACAATGACCCAAAAATACTACAAAGACATCTTCTTAAAAAATCTCGAGAAAATCTCTAGTAAAGAAAAGCAAGAAAGAGCTTGGGTTTATGGCAATTATGAAGGGTTTAATACCTTTGTAGAAATTTTTGAAGGATTTATATCCCCTTGCGAAAGCGTCAAAAATTGGTCTGCTCTTTCAAACCAACAACGGAAAAATCTTCAAAAATATTATGATTTGCTAATTAATTACGATGATACAAAAAAAATAAAAGAAACAATCTTCAAAAAAAGTGATAAAGAGATTTGCCAAGATCCTTTGTGGAAAGAAATAAGGGACTTCGGAAAGTGGTTGTATGAAGACCTTAAGAAAGTCTCTTTATAACACCAAGCTGTTTCATATAAAGCATTTAAAAAGGTGGTTGTTTTTCCGATGAAAAGCACAAGAAATCAAGGCTTTTATCTGGAACTCTCCAGTAACTTACAATACGAAGGCATGGCAGTTTACCTTAGCTTTTATGACCATGAGATTGCGATACTCAACTATGACAAAGGAGTCAACAACATTGAAATCACATTGCTCCCAATCTACACCGACTCTATACCGACCGCGAGTCAAAAATTGGGAATTTCTCAAAATCAGCGCTTGAGATTTGACTCTATCGAAGCAGTCTCCTATCCAAGTGATAGGAGCGATGCAGATAGGGTTGAAGGTCGAGATGCTGATGAGGAGAAAAACCAAGTTTTGACTCGCGGTCGGTATAAAACTCTTTCCGTTCCTTTAGACGAATTCCTGAAGGTTTTAGAAAAGGCTAAGAAAATCCTGCAGAGATGTGCCAAAGAAGATGAAACACACGATCGGCACGGATTAAAATAAATTTTATTTAGTTTTAACTGTGAATTAGTATACGTTCTTGAGCTCTTTCTCAAAATTAGGTATACTCGGCCCACTTTTCGAGAAAAAATGATGCACCACAGAAGCTACCAAAAAGGGGAAACCATCGCGGCCATCGCAACTCCACCTGGAGAGGGGGGGATCGCTGTTATCCGCATTTCTGGAGACAAGGCTCTAGACATTGCCGATCAAGTCTTTTCAGGCTCTATCCACACCTTTAAAAGTCATACTGTTCACTTTGGGAAAATCTTAGCACCTGATCGGTCGGTGATCGATGAGGGACTTGCCATTGTAATGAAGGGTCCTCACTCCTATACCGGAGAAGATACCGTTGAAATTCACTGCCATGGAGGGATTTTAATTACCCAGAAGGTTCTCGAAGCGATCCTAGAAGGGGGGGCGCAAGGAGCTCTTCCCGGAGAATTCACTTTCAAAGCCTTCCAGAATGGAAAGATTGATCTCACAAAAGCAGAAGCGATTCAAGAGGTGATTGCCTCAAAAAGTGAGCTTGCCTGGCAAGCAGCAGAGAGTCACCTTGAAGGGCGCCTTTATAGTAAGGTTTCTTCCTTCCAAAAACAGCTGACAGAAGTGGCAGCCATTCTTGAAGCTTGGGTTGACTTCCCTGAAGAGGGGCTCGAGTTTGCGTCAAAAGAAGAGCTCTGTGAATCGCTGCAACATCTCATTGATGAAATGTCCGCTTTACAAAGCACTTTTCATGAAGGACAACTGCTGAAATCTGGTTTTTCTCTTTGTCTTATTGGAGCTCCAAACGTTGGAAAATCATCTCTCATGAACGCCCTATGTGGAAAAGAAAGGGCCATTGTCACCAATATTCCAGGAACAACACGTGATTTATTGGAAGAAGAGGTGCGCCTTGCAAACCTCCATTTCAGACTCATCGACACTGCAGGGATACGGCTGACCGAAGATCTCATTGAAAAAGAGGGGGTGCATCGCTCAGAAAAAGCTGCCCACAAAGCTGATCTGATCCTCCTCGTCTATGATGTTTCGAATCCAGTTTCCCTCCCTATCACCCTTCCAGAAAAAAAGACCATTGTCATTTGGAATAAAATGGATCTGAAAGAAAAGAAAAAGCTCGATCTTCCCTACTCTCATCAAGTTGATGTATCAGCAAAAGAAGGGAAAGGACTTACTCAACTCAAAGAAGAAATCCACAAAGTCCTTTGGCAAAATGGTCCTCCATCAAAAGAAGAGCTTGTGATTACAAGTGAGCGCCATCACAAAGCCTTGAAAGAAGCAACCCATGCACTTCAGGAGGTTCTTTCAGGGCTTCAAACAGAGCTCTCCCCAGAATTTTTAATCTCTGACATCCGGTTGGCATTAAAAGAACTTGGGACCATCATTGGGATGGATATTACTGAAGAGGTTCTCAGCGCCATCTTTTCTAAATTTTGTGTCGGCAAATGACAAAAGAAAAACGAGCAGCAGTGATCAGACAGATTTTAAACCGTTTGTTCCCCCATCCACCTATCCCCTTAAAGCATAAAGATCATTACACCCTTTTAATCGCCGTCCTTTTATCTGCGCAATGCACTGATAAAAAAGTGAACGAGGTGACCCCCCTCCTTTTTGAAAAGGGAAGCTCACCTAAGGAAATGGTAAAACTCACCACAGCAGAGATCGAATCGATCATTCGCCCATGTGGCCTTGCAAAAATAAAAGCAAAAGCCATTCATAAACTCTCTCAAATTTTGATCGATGAGTACAAAGGAAAAATTCCTCGCAGTTTAGAAGAGCTAGAAAAGCTTCCGGGAGTGGGGCACAAAACAGCCTCTGTTGTCACCATCCACGCCCTTAAAAAAGCCGCGTTTCCTGTCGATACCCACATTCACCGGTGTGCAAAACGGTGGGGACTTAGCTCTGGGAAAAATGTGAAGCAAACAGAAAAAGATCTTATGGCCATTTTCCCCAAAACCTCTTGGAAAAAACTGCATCTTCAAATCATCTACTACGCCCGAAAATATTGTCCTGCAAAAGGACACACAATAGAAAACTGCCCTATTTGCAAAAGCCTAAAGGCTCTCCCATCTTAGCATATGTTTCAATCATCTCGCTGGATGCTTCGATAAGGTCTTGATCAAATTGAATTCTTCCTGGCTCAAAAAGGAGAATTAAGCAGGATCCTCCAAACTCGAAATACCCCTTTTCTTCCCCCTTTGCACTAGTCTTATTAGGGGTGAAGGTTTGTTGAATTGAACCCACGCAAGTTGCTCCCACTTCAATATAGGCAATTTTCCCAAACAAATGGCTCTCAAGGAGAGTCAACATCCGCTTATTTTCATTTAGGATTGAAATATGCTTTCTAAGAGCAATCGGATTCACTGAAAAGAGGGGGCCATTAATCAGTTGGGACTTTCCAGGAGTGCATGTACAAGGAAAGTGAAAGCGGTGATAATCGGTTGGACATAGCCTCGCAATCAACATGCTCCCCTTTTTGTATAAATCAAAGAGAAACTCATCTCTTAGAAGACATCTTAGATCAAATTTTTCTCCCTTAACATAAAACCCTTCCACCTTCGTCAAATCTTGAAAAGCTAAAAAACGGCCATCAGCAGGAAGAACTGCAATGGAATCCCCAGACGCGATAGGGCGGGCATTAGGCTTTAATTTTCGGATAAAGAAATCATTAAAAGAAGAAAAACTTTCCACTGGATCAACAAATTCTGTTGTATCGACATGAAAATCTCGAATAAAGGGGATGATTTTTAAGCGACTCTTTTTCCCTTTCTGTCTTCGTCCATAAAAATGAGAAAAAAAAGGGATGTGACTGATGATGGGGAGAAAAATGACCGAAAAAAGGCGCGCTAAGAGACTACTTCCATAGAGAGCCTCAAGAAAAAATTTACCATAAACCTTCTCCTTTTTCAGCTCCCCCGTTGCTCGATCCTTATAGTAGATAGTTGCCATACGCTCAAGGATAGCATGTAAAAACCCTTTTAGGCTATACTGATTCCTTAAGTAAAATTTGGGTCGTGATGTTTGGTTTGATTAAAAAAATCTTTGGCACTGCACAAAGTCGCCAAGTGAAACAATTTCAAAAAATTGTAAAAAAGATCAATGCAATTGAAAAAGAGTACCAAAATCTTTCTGATGAAGAGATCAAGGGAAAGGTTGGGGAATTTCGGAAGCGGTTAAGTGAAGGGGAGACCGTTGACCTCCTTCTCCCAGAAGCATACGCCCTTGTTAAAAATACCTGCCGCCGCCTCGTAGGGACCGATATCCATGTTTCAGGATATGATCAAAAGTGGGATATGATCCCCTATGATGTGCAGCTCGTTGGTGCGATTGCCATGCACAACGGCTCGATTGCTGAGATGCAGACAGGAGAGGGGAAAACGTTAACGGCTTCAATGCCCCTTTTCCTCAATGCCCTCACAGGGAAACCGGTCCACCTCGTCACTGTCAATGATTACCTAGCAAGTCGAGATTGCGAATGGATTGGAGTAGTCTTTCGATGGCTTGGTCTCACAATTAAAGCACTTACAAACAGCATCCCTCCTCATGAGAGAAAAGAGATTTACCAAGCAGATATTGTTTATGGGACAGCTTCAGAGTTTGGGTTTGATTATCTCCGTGATAACTCAATGGCCCACTCCATTGAAGAGCAGTGCCAGCGTGGCTACTACTTTGCTATTATCGATGAGGTCGATTCCATCTTAATCGATGAAGCAAGAACTCCCTTGATTATTTCAGGTCCTGCTGCGCAATCAAGGCAAATGTATGACGAGCTAAAAAATGATGTCTCCCGTGTTGTTCGATTGCAACGAGATCACTGCAACAAGCTTGCTTCTGATGCTCGCAAAACACTCGATCAACTCGGCCGCCTAAGTGAAACAGAAGAGCAGAGAAAACTTTCAAAAGAAGAGAGCAAAGAAGAAGAGGAGGCTTTCCGTAAGCTATGGCTTGTTGGGAAAGGAACGCCTCAAAATAAGATCTTAAAAAGACTTAAAGAACATCCTGATTTGCGTGCTGTCATGGAGAAATGGGAAACGTATTTCCATGCAGAAGCGAATAAAGAAGAGCGACACGAGATGCTCGCTGAGCTTTATATCATCGTCGATGAAAGGGCTAACGAATATGAGCTCACAGATAAAGGGATTGCCGCCTGGACAGGAGATCGAGAAGAGGCCAAGGATGACTTTGTCATGCTTGATCTTGGAGACGAGTATGCAAAAATCGATAGCAACCCCGCACTATCTGATCAGGAAAAAATGCAGAAAAAAATTGCCCTCCGCGAAGAAGATAGCAGAAGAAAAGAGCGCTCCCATAACTTGCGCCAACTTTTTCGCGCCCATCTTTTAATGGAAAAAGATATTGATTACATCGTCCAAGATAACAAGATTGTCATCATCGATGAAAATACAGGAAGACCTCAACCTGGACGCCGTTTTTCAGATGGTCTTCATCAATCGATTGAAGCAAAAGAATCGGTCCCTATTCAACAGGAAACTCAGACCTACGCAACAATTACCCTGCAAAACTACTTCAGGATGTATGACAAGCTCGCTGGAATGACGGGAACAGCGATGACAGAGGCTAATGAGTTTAAAGAGATCTACAAGATCGATGTTCTTGAAATTCCCACCCACAAAAAATGTCACCGAAAAGATGCCGATGACGAGATCTACATGTCAGAGCGGGAAAAATATAATGCGATCATCAAAGACATTATCGAAGTTAATGAGAAGGGACGCCCTATTTTGATTGGAACCGAATCGGTCGAAGTTTCTGAAAAGCTTTCTCGAATCCTTAAGCAAAATAAACTCGATCACACGATCCTCAATGCAAAAAATCATGCAAAAGAAGCAGAAATCATTGCGCAGGCAGGACAAAGAGGGGCAATTACCGTCGCTACCAACATGGCGGGACGAGGGACAGACATCAAACTCGGTGAAGGGGTTGCGCAGACAGGAGGACTCCACGTTATTGGAACAACTCGTCACCAATCTCGACGGATTGACAGGCAGCTTCGTGGTCGTTCCGCCCGCCAAGGAGATCCTGGAACCTCTAAGTTCTATGTCTCATTTGAAGACCAGCTCATGCGCCTTTTTACCTCTCCGAAACTGACCACTTTCTTGCAGCGATTCCGCCCCCCTGAAGGAGAACCGATTTCAGCTAAAGTCTTGAACAGATCCATTGAAACCGCACAAAAGCGGGTCGAGCAGCGCAATTATTCCATTCGGAAACATACCCTCCAATATGATGACGTGATGAACAAGCAAAGGCAAGAGGTCTATGCTTTTCGAAACGACATCCTAAAACAACCCTCCTCCATCGCCCTTGCTGAAGAGGTCCTTGAAGAAATCTGCTGCCAGATGGCAGGACAATTCTTTACCTCAAGAGGAGATGAGGGAGGATGGAATCCCCATGGGTATGCCGAATGGCTTATGACCCATTTCCCTGTAACTATCGATGAAGAGTCTCTTGATGATGACTACCTCAGCCTCGAAGAAATCGAGAAAAAGGCAATTGAGCAAGTCATCGATGCTTTTAAAGCAAAGATGGCCCATGAAGCTCATACGATTGCATCTATCCAGGAAGAAACGGGAAAAGAGATCAACACAGACTCAGTCCTTCATGAAGTTGTCAGAAGCATTCTCCTCAGAAATATTGATAAGCTTTGGCAAGAACACCTTCTCTCTATTGACCATCTCCGGACAGAGGTCAACATGCGTGTTGTCGGGCAAAAAGATCCCCTTCTTGAGTTCAAGCACGAAGCCTTTGCCTTATTCGACGCCTTTACCAGCGATCTCAAGCTCCACATCAGCCACGCCCTCTTTAAGTTTGAAATGATGCCCCCAAGGGAGCAGAATCCCCTCCAAAACCTCAGGAAAAAAAAACGTGATCCTTACAAGAAAGATCCTGACTCAGGCCTTTATCTTCCCAATGGTCCGATTGGTTAGTGTCTAGTCTACAACCCGGTAGGAGGCCGCTCAGACAGGGGTATAGGGTGTAACTAAAAGTGGTAGCAAGAAAGTTTTTTTATCAGGATAGGTTCTTGCTTTCCAACCCTATTGCTTCATCATTATCTGAATATATAGCTAAAGTAGTTTAAAATAGTAATAATTGGACAGAAGATTTTCATTAAAAATGAAGCGCGAAAGAGCGAAGCTGGCTTCATGTAAGCCAGCAAGATCGAGCGTAAAATTTTCGGTGGAAAGATCTGGATGAATTGTTACTATTTTAAACTACTTTAGCTATATACCGATCATGAATCAACGCTTTCCCTGTATCAGCATCTTGTAAGCCTATCTGCCTCTTATATCTTGGATAGGATCAAATCTTGAGCGCCGGGTTTGGAAATTCCAAAGTTTTGAATCGTAATCGGTGTGGAGTTTTGTGTGAAGGGAAAAAGTGATTGTGATAGAGTGGGGGAATGGAAAAGTGTATTGAAGGCATGAAGGTGGTGCGGGCAGAGGAGATGACCCGGATCGAAAAGGTGAGCATTGAAGAGGGAGCCTCTGACGAAGAGTATATGCTAAAGGCTGGAGAGGGGATTGCCGATCGAGTTGAGGCTTTTATTGAAGAGCGGATCCTTGAAAAGTGTGTGACTCTACTTGTTGGGAAGGGAAACAATGGAGGAGACGCCTTCGTTGCGGGAACGTTCTTGCTCAATCGAGGTTTTCACGTCGAGGCCTATCATGTGGCGGCGATGGAAGAGTCAAGTCCCTTATGTCAGAAGCATGGAAAAGGGTTTAGGGGGAAATTTCAGGAAGTGTTAGAGCTTAAGGGGGTCCTTGTTGATGGCCTCTTGGGGACGGGGTTTCAAGGAGTAGTTAAAGGGAAACTTCAGGAGATCATTGAAAAGGTCAATCGATCTAAGCTTCCAGTTCTTGCCATAGATATCCCTTCGGGTGTGAATGGAAATACGGGGGAAGCGGCGGTAGCGATTGAGGCGACAGAAACCCTTTATCTAGGGATGGCAAAGCGAGGTTTTTTTGTTGGAGAAGGATACAACTATGTCGGCCAGCTGAGGGGAATTGATTTTGGAATGGACCAAAAGTATGTGAAAGAGGCAACGGGGGTGGGATATATGGTGAATGAGAAGGAGCTGCCAACTCTCCTTCCCCCTTTAAAACGGGATCGCCATAAGTATCAAGCAGGCTATGTGATTGCAGTTGCTGGATCTCCTGGAATGCCAGGAGCTGCGATGCTTTCTTGTTTGGCGGCTCTTCGTGCAGGTGCAGGAATTGTCCGCCTTTTCCATCCTGAAGGGATGGAAAAAGAGCTCGCACCTTCTGCCCTTGAGTTGATTCGGACCCCTTACAAGTGGGGAGATGATACTCCCATATTAGAGGAGGCTAAAAGAGCAAAGGGGTGTTTGATCGGACCAGGGATGGGAAAAGGGGAAAAAGTGAGAGCTTTTTTAGAGGCTCTTGTCCCAAAGCTTCATCTTCCAATGGTCATTGATGCCGATGCCCTTTACCATTTAAAACGGTTTCCAAAGGGAGCTATTTTAACTCCTCACCATCAAGAAATGCTTCACTTATTGGGAAAGGATGAGCTGTCCCATGACGATTGCCAGACTTTTGCTGATGAGCATGAAGTCACAGTCGTCTTAAAGGGAGCTCCAACATGGATCTTTCATCCGAAAACACTTCCTCTTATTATCCCTAAGGGAGATCCTGGAATGGCAACGGCGGGGACAGGGGATGTTTTAACGGGGATGATAGCAGCTTTTCTTTCTCAAGAAGTCATTGGGCGAGAAGGGGCAGCACTTGGCGTCTATCTGCACGGAGAAGCAGGGGAAATAGCTGCAAAGGAAAAAACCTCTTATGACATGATTGCAAGCGATTTAATTCAGGCTCTACCTTCTGCTTTTCAAAAACTTTTTTCTTTGGGCTCTGCATAGAAATGCCCTTCTTTTTTTAGGAGGCGATCAAGGTTTACAACACATTGATTGATTTGCAGGAGGGTTTCTCCATATTTCCAATAGTAGCTAGACCATGACTGCCACCAGCTAAAAGACCATACATGGTTGTCAGACATTGTCACAAAGTAACCATTTCGGTCGATATCATCGATCGTTGAAAGAACGTCAGGAGAAAATTCTTCTAAATAGCAACCAATCGGATGTTCTCCATGTAGATCTCTAAAAACAAGGATATGTCCCTCAAAGGTATCTACGTAAAGGAAGTCACCATTTTCATAGAATTTGACATTGTTGCTGCTCCTTCCTGGCACGTGGTAAGGAACGCGTGTGGTATAGATGATTCCTCCAATGTTATGGTAAACGGTGTGATACGCAGTCTTCCCAGGGTCTTCTTGAAACTTCCATGTGGTTCCATTATCCATAGTAAGAAAATAGGTGTCTCTCCAAGGTTTTATCGAGGTTAAAACCCAGACTTCATTGGAAAATCCAGAGGTAAAGGTAAGAAAAAGTAAAAAGGTGAAGGTGATTGCCCTGAACATATCGACATCCTCATTTAAAATAATTTAAGAAGGTCATTTTTCAAAATAAGGAGATTTAAAATCAATAGGGAGAGCTTTCAAGGCAGGGAGATAACCTCTCAAGAAACCAAGAGGAAAACTGGGCGATCCCTTGGTCAAGAGAGGTTTTTGGAGCGTAACCAAAGGCTTGATTTGCTTTTGTAATGTCGGCGTATGTCGATGTGACATCCCCTTTCTGCATGGGTTTGTAGGTAAGATGGGCCTTTTTCCCGAGATACTTTTCTAAAAGCTCAACGAGACGCATGAGTGGCTCTGGGCGGTTATTCCCAAGGTTATAAATCTCAAATCCTTCGGGGTGGTCAAGAGTTGCAATAATTCCATCAACGATATCATCGATATAGGTAAAGTCCCTCTCCATTTTTCCATGGTTATAGAGAGGAAGGGGCTCTTCTCGCATGATTTTTTTTGCAAAAGAATAGTATGCCATATCGGGACGTCCCCATGGGCCGTAAACGGTAAAGAAGCGGAGCCCCACCATCGGAATATTATAAAGGTGGTGGTAGCTTTTTGCCAAAAGCTCCCCCCCTTTTTTTGTAGCGGCATAAAGGCTAACGGGGGAGTCGGTAACGTCCCCTTCTGAAAAAGGGATTTTTGTATTGCTCCCATACACTGAGGAAGAGGA
>JAGROK010000031.1 GCA_020440285.1 Chlamydiia bacterium
CGAAGAAGAATTGCTAGAGGTTTGCTCAGATGCGTGGAATGAATTTACTGATGAACGAGAACAAGTCAGCTCACTAACCTCAAGATCATGGGCAAGGTTGTAATTTTATTTATTTCAATTAGTATAACCGTTTTCATAGGGGGCTAATCCCGAATTCGCGTTATCTAAGAAAAAATCTCTTTTTCCACTGCCCAAAGCAATTATTAAACACCCTCTTATGGGAACAACTAACTCTTCCCTTTTTTTGAGACGAGGTGAAGTTTGTGCTCGAAAAAAGAATAGACGGCCACAAGGCGTGAAACGAGAATTGCGATATAAAACTGTCCGATAATTCCCTCTAAGATCGCAAAGGTTTGCGCAACGTCTTTGACTGCAATGATATCCCCATAGCCGATACAAAGAAGGGTGACAAAGCTAAAGTACATCATTTCAGAGAGATAGTGACTGTGGCTGATGAGCGATGGATCGAAACTCGAAAAGTGAAAAGAAGCTGGCGTGATGAGGCCGATAAATAAGTAGCAAAAGGAAAATCCAAAAGCGACCATAAAATAGGCGCAAACCACCCCTCTGAGCGTTTCCATTCGAACGCGAGCATTAATGACCACCCGTTTAATAATCGATCCAGTTGTGATAAAGATGAAAACGATCACAAGGGCCAGAAATAAAAAGACATAGATTTTTGATGGGGAAAAAAGGTTCAGCCACTCAAAGATAAGGGCTGGGATTGCAAGGCATGTCGAGACCACCTGAACTTTTTTTGAGTGATCGCAGTTGAAAATCGCTGAAAAAAAGACAAGAAGAAGAAGGAACTCCCAGATAGCCACATAGATATGTCCCCGATCGTAGGGGCGCAAGACAAAAAGGAGAATGAGGGAGATGAGGAGCTGGCTAAAGTAACCACTCCCTAATTTCTTGCAGCTCGAATAGCAATTTTTAAAAAATTTTATCATATATTTCTATATCTTAGATTAAAGGGTTTGGGTCAAGTAGGAAAATTTCCCCCTTGAAGGAGAATCTATTTTTAGCTAGCTTGGAGGTAGGGAAGCGCTTTTCAAAGAAAGGCCTTAGTTTTTTCTATAGCGATTTAATTTTTAAATTTAAATCACTACAAGGGAGGGAATTTTTATGTCAGCATACCGTGAGCCTACCCCTTTTGATGATCCTTTTCCTGGAGGGTTTTCAGTGTTAAAAGGGGAACTTTCAAGGATCATAGAGGCTCTATTTTATACCTTTGAGCACCGCGAGCAAAATAAAGAGGCGATGAGTGAGCAACTCCGCCTTAACGAGGGGATGATTCTTCTCAGGGCAAGAGAGATAGGGGGGAAGGTCGCTCTATGTGCACAGGAGCTTATGCAAGCCTCTACCGACTACGCCAATGGCCATGGGAAAATTGAAATGGTCTACGAGTGTTTAGAGCTTTTAAGAGACGAGCTGGCCGCATGAATCCAAAAAAACAACTTATCCACGATTTACAAGTTTTTCTCTGGCAGTTCGAACAGGGGGGGTATTCCCGCAGCGCGATGCATGATATCCTTTCTAGGTTGGAAAGGGTTCTTGAAGGTGATGGAGAGGTTCTTGGAGACCCTATTCACCAACACGTGGAAAGGATGCTCCGTGACTGCCGCGCTTATGCCCTTGGAGGGGGAGACCCCAAAAAGGTTGTTTACGATCTAGACCAACTCAGACAAGATTTGGAGTAAGAGATGCTTAATCTGGATGAAGAAGATCCCAAAGAGACCTTAAAAGGTGCGGTTCAAGCGTTTTTAAGTGAGCTCGAACAGACCGAAGAGAGCGAGGATGATATGAAAACCCTCCTCCCTCTTTGGAGAGATGAACTTCTTAATCGGGCAAGAGAGGTTGGGGGGTCGATTCATTCTAGAATTAAAATCCTTATGAATGTTTGTGAAGATTATGCAAGCAATCGAGGGATGATAGAGCGCGTTCGCCAAGAAGTGGAAGAGATCCGCATTCAACTCGATATATAGTGTTCCTTTTAAAACAAAGCAGTGGTAGAGTCAGGGTTTTTAATCGAAGGGCGCGGCTATGTTTTTTGTGAACAATGTTTATGGGGCAAGAGAACCCTATCGAGTTCAAGAGATTCAAAAAGATAAAAAAGACGATCAAGGGGGAAAAGGCTTTCAGGGAGAAGGTGAGCATGCGCATGAAAAAATTCTAAAGGCGAGTGAAGAGCTTTATAAGAAAAAATCGGTCGTGCTTGCTAGCGAGATCATGAGCAAGCAGCTTATCCACCTTAAAGGGGAATTATCGGTCAGTGAAGCGTGGGATAAGATTAAAGGGCATACCATTAAGCACTTTCCTATCTTGAGCGAAGAGGGAAAACTTTTGGGGATTCTTTCTGAGAAGGATATTTTAAGAGGCCTTCAAGAAAGCAAGGGGAAAAAGCTAAAAGAGATGACTGCAAGTAAAACCCTCTGCGCAGATCCCGACACCGAGCTAGGTGAGATCATGAAGGTCTTTTCTGACCATACTGTTGAAGCCATTCCAGTTGTTGATAAAGCCCATCAGGTTGTTGGAATGCTTACTCAAAATGACCTCCTACAAACGATGTTAAAAATTACTCATCTTAAATGGAACACCTAGACAAACTCGAAAGTCAAAGCATTTATATTCTTCGGGAAGCTCACCACCACATTCCAAATCTTGCGATGCTATGGTCTGTAGGGAAAGGACGTTTCCGTAAAGCAGGGAGCTTGATAAATAAGAGCAGCCCAGGATTGCCAATTGCGGCTTGATGAGTTTGAGTGCTTCAAAGGTGTCGGTTTTAGAAACTTCCTTTTTCTTAACAGCCCTCTGTGCTGCCAAGGTGTTCCTGTCATTTGATATGTGTTTTGACTGGAAGTGATGAAAAAAATCTCATTGACTGGGCACAAAAAGTAGAAAAGGCTTTGTTTGGAAGGGGGATTTTAGTGTATACTGCCTTTTTTCATCCTCACTCGAAAGAGGCTTATCTACTTGCACAAAAGATTGGCGCTGTCCTTCTACTAGTTGGGCATGATCGGTATAAAGGTGCTTGTTGTTTATCTTTCCCTGGAGTAGATAAAAGTGAAAGAATAGTTAAAGAGATTTTGGATTACCTAGATGGAACATAAAGCTGAGAAAACGCCCTTTTACCCTTTCCTCCCTTTTTTACTCGTTATTACATTCGCCTCATTCATTAATATTTTAGCGCGAATCATTTTTCCTCCGATGACCCCTTTTATCTGTGAGGAGATGAACCTTTGCCATGCAGATACGGGAAATCTGTTTTTTGTCCTTTCCCTAGGATTTGCAATCACCCTTTTTGGATCGCAGTTTTTGTCATCGAAGATCTCCCATAAAATGACAGTCATCTTTTCTCTCCTCTCAACGGGGTTTGCCTTAGTCTTGACCTCTTATGCAGAAACCTTTCAGTTCTTTCGTTTTTCCCTATTTGTTGTCGGCCTTTGTTCAGGCTTTTTCATCCCTTCTGCAGTTGCAATGCTTCGCGAAGGAGTAGCTCGCGAGCATTTAGGAAAGGCTTATGGAATTTTTGCAACAGCGCAAAGTGTTGCCTTCATCCTCTCTCCGATGTTGATTAGAAGTGTCATTGGAATCTTTACCTGGAAAGAGATTTTGAATGGCTTTGGCTTTATTTCTAGTTTGATCAGTGTCATTTTATTTTTCCTATTTAGACTAGGGAATCAGAAAGGGGAGCCCATCACACTCCCATTTATTCGAAGTGTTTTTTCTTGGCCTTCCTTCTGGATTTTACTTGTCCTCCTCTGCCTTGCAAATGGTTTGAATGTTGGGATTTACAACATGGCCCCTGATTACTTTCAGCGCCATAATCTCCTTGATAAAGATGCTGTTTATCAGTTGACAATCATTGCAAGGGTTTTGAGTCTACTTACAGCCATCGTTGCTGGAGTCATTGCTGATCGTTTCGGATTAAAAAAATCGATGGTTTTAACCTTTATTTTTTGCGGCGCTTTAACCTCTCTTATGGGAACAATGACCCCCTCGAGCTCCCTTGTTTTATTTACCCTTCAATCTCCTGTAGCAGCCTGCTTAATGCCTTTGATTCACTTCGCTATTGCCACAATCGTCCCTCCAGAAAAGAACTCAACGATTGTATCGGTCATCGCCCCATTTGGATTTTTGATGGGAGCAGGAGTTGTTCCACAACTTCTTGGGTTTTTTGGTGATTTCAATCTATATGCTCAAGGCTTTGTTCTTTTTGGACTGACTTCAATTGTATGTGGCACCCTTTTCAATATGAATCGCGTTTATAAACATGTAGAATTGAGTCAGGTTAAAAGTTTAGAATGAACCTATCCCACTATTTTCCTGGAGTGCGAAATTCCCAAGTTTTGAAAGGTGTTTTGCTTGTTAATTTAGGGACCCCTAACTCTTTTTCTAAAAGAGATGTGAGAAAGTATCTAACGGAGTTTCTAACCGATGAGAGGGTGATTGACTTGCCTCCTATTCGTCGCCACCTCCTTGTTCGAGGAGTGATCATTCCAAAGAGGGTTAAAGAATCTGCTAAACTTTATCAATCGATTTGGGAAAAAGGGGGATCTCCTCTTCTCATTCATGGAAAAAACACAGAGAGTCTCCTTCAAGAAAAATTGGGAAGCCAATTTCGGGTCAAGCTTGCCATGCGTTATCAAAACCCTTCGATTGAAGAGGGATTAAATGCCCTTAAAGGATGCAAAACGCTCACCATATTGCCCCTATTTCCCCAATACGCTTCTGCGACGACAGGCTCGGTCCACCAAAAGGTCTTTAACATTCTTTCAACTTGGCAAACAATTCCTGAAGTGCGCTTTATCTCTCATTATGCCGACCACCCTAAAATCATTGAGGCTATTGCGGAAAGGGGAAGGGAAAGGGATTTAAATCAATTTGACCACTTTGTCTTTAGTTATCATGGCCTTCCCGTAAGACAACTTTGCAAGGCTGATGAAAATAATCTCTGCTTAAAGGTCTCTGATTGTTGCAAAAGGAATCAATCTTGCTATGCAGCGCAGTGCGTTTCAACAACAGAGGGGATTGTGAAGAAGCTCCAAATCCCAGAGGGTAAATGGAGTCACACCTATCAATCCCGCCTTGGAAAAAGTCCTTGGATTGAGCCCTACACAGATGTGGTTCTTAAAAAGCTTGCACAAGAAAATAAAAAGAAAGTTTTGGTATTTTGTCCATCTTTTGTTGCTGATTGCTTAGAAACCCTTGAGGAAATCGCCTCTCAGTACCGAAAGGAATTTATAAAGCATGGGGGGGAGACTTTGGAACTTGTGCAAAGTTTAAATGGCCACCCCAAATGGATTGAAACCATGGAGTCACTGATTCATGACCACCCCTATTGAGCCAGATTCATCACTTTATCGCTTAGCCGTTAAAAGGCCCTCCCTTTTAACCTTGATCGTTTTAATTTCTTTTGGATCGATTGGCGCGGTTGTGGTTACCCCTGCAATTCCTGCGATTATGGATCATTTTCATGTTGGAGCAAGTGTTGCTCAATTGATAGTAATGCTTTTTTTAGTGGGATATTCTTTAGGACAACTGATCTATAGCCCAGTTGCAAAGCGGTATGGGAGAAAACCAGCCCTTTTTTTGGGGCTGACCCTTTCTTTATTAGGAAATATTCTCTGCATCCTTTCTGCTCCCTTTAACTCCCTCTTTTTACTTGTAGTTGCGCGCTTTATCACAGCCCTTGGGGCAAGTGTAGGGCTCAGTTTAACATTTATGATTATCAGCGACTATTTTTATGAAAAGCATGCTCGAAAAGTAACGGCGTATACAATGCTTTCCTTTGCAGTAGTTCCCGGAGTCGGAACGGCAATTGGGGGATTTTTAGTGACCTATCTCGGATGGGAGAGCTCCTTTTACTTCCTTGTTCTATATGGATTTTTTGCCCTTTACTTAGTCTATCGCCTAGCAGAAACCTCTACAGAAAAAGAAGTGGAAGCAACGAAATTTACAAGGATTATATCTGCCTATCTCCGAGACCTTAAAAATCCTATCCTGACCCTCCACTCGATTATCATTGGATCGACAACCGCATTCATTTACATCTTTGCCGCAACAGCTCCCGTTATTGTCATTCGGATTATGGGGCTTTCTCCTGATCAATTTGGCCTTTTAAACCTGATTCCTGCAGCAGGCTTTTTCTCTGGAAACTTTGTTTCTGCCCGCCTTTCACACCACCTTGAAATTAAGACTGTTTTGAGACTTGGAATTACCCTTATTGGAGTTGGAGTTGCCCTATTTGCACTCTTATTTCTAGGAGGATGGCATACCCCTCTAACCCTTTTTCTTCCGATGTTCGTCCTTTACTTTGGAATTCCCCTTTTCTATTCGAATGCAGCTGTCATTGCAACTTTCCGTGTGAAGGATAAGCTTAACGCTTCATCAATCATGAGCTTTTTAAATATTGGGGGGGCCGTTATTGGCCTGAGTATCATCGAGCTTTTTCACAGCAATCCGCTGTATGTCCTTCCCTCTGTCTTTATTTTTATTTACCTTGTGATTCTTCTCCTTTTCCGGAAAGGACAAAAACTTATTAGTTGATTTCTTTAGAGAAGAGGGTGATGACAGAGAGGGGAGTGTTGGGCCCTTCATTTGCCATATATTTGATGAGATCACCCGCTTGAGGATCAAACCAAAGATCGGCATGCCAAAACATTTTTTTAAATCCGGTTAGGGTGACCTTCACCTTAAGAGCTTGATAGCCTTTCCCGTGAATTTCAATGGGGTCAATTCCTTGTTTCGTGGCAACCATACTATGAAGGCTCATGTCTTTAGGATGGACGATCGAAAACTTAAAATCTCGATAATCAGATAGGATAAAGGGTTTAAAAGCAAAGTCGAACTCTTGAACCCAGGTGTCATTTCCGATATGGAATTCCTTTTGCGTTTGCTGGCCATTCGTATCTTTTTTTGCGATTAAATAAGCCCCTTCCCGAAAGATCGAGTACTCATCATTTTGATGTTTATGGCGATAATTAAAGCTTTGGGTAACCCGCTCAGGAGTGGTAACGATCAGAGTTTTTCCATTGATACTCTCTCCAAGGATATGAAGGATATTTTCCTTTTCTTGGAAATCAAGTTTCCACGTTGTCTTCGACTCTCGCCCTTCAACATCCTTGTTATAGATGTAGGTGACTTCAGAAAAAAGGGCTACAGAAGAAAAAAGAAAAAGAAAGAAATGCTTCATAAATACCTCAAGTTTTTTACCTGTATATCATCTTGCAATTTTTCTGTCTTCTCCATAGAATGGCATCCTGTAAGGATCACGGAGGCTTATTATGAACTATTTAATCGTAGCGTTGCTTTGTATGTTTTCGCTAGTTGCTAAAGATAAAGGAGATGGTATGTCACAAAAGCCCATTATTGTCATGGAAACAACCCAAGGAGTGATTGAATTGGAGCTGAAACCTCATATTGCTCCAAAAGCTTGCGAAAATATGACCAAGCTCACAGAGAAAGGGTACTATAATGGCATTATTTTTCATCGCATTATCCCAAATTTCATGATTCAAGGGGGAGATCCCACCGGAACGGGAAGAGGGGGAGAATCAGTTTGGGGAAAACCTTTCGAAGATGAGTGCACCCCTAACGAAACATTTGATCGCCCAGGTCTTTTAGCGATGGCGAATGCAGGTCCAAAGACCAATGGGAGTCAGTTCTTTATTACAACCGTTGAAACTCCATGGCTGAATGGAAGACATACAATTTTTGGAGAGGTTGTAAAAGGTTATGATGTTGTCCAAAAGCTTGAAAAAGTAAAAACAGGGATGGGTGACAAACCAATTGAGGATCAGAAAATCATTAAAATGTATGTTAAAAAGTGAAGATCGCCCTCATTGGATATGGAAAGATGGGGAAAGCTGTTAAGGAGCTTTCCCAAAAAAGTGGCCATACTTGCGTAGTTGGTTTAGATCCGAGCGCTGATGTCTCCATTGATTTTTCAAGTGGAGAAGGGGTTAAAAAAACAGCCCTTTCAATCCAAACCCCCTGGGTACTTGGGACAACGGGGTGGAGTAGAGAAGAAGTCCTATCGATTGCTCAAGAAAGAAACCTCCACCTTTTGTATGCCCCTAACTTTTCTTTTGGAGTGGCCCTTTTTAGAAGGATGGCTAAAATAGGAAAAACCCTTTTAAAAGGGTTTGAGCTGGAGGGATGTGAAATTCACCACGAAGAAAAAAAAGATGCTCCCTCTGGGACCGCTTTAAAACTGATGGAAGAAATTTCAGGTTTGACATTCACTTCGGTGCGCCAAGGAAAAGAGCTTGGGACTCACCAGCTCCTTTTCAAAGGAAGCGACGAAGAAATCGAGCTAACCCATAGGGCGAAAGATCGCACTCTTTTTGCCCAAGGGGCTCTTCTTGGAGCAAAGTGGCTCCTTGGAAAGGAGAGAGGGATCTATACTTTTGATGATTTAATTGAAGAGGAGTTTCCATGTCCTTTGGAAAAGTCATTACAGCATTAATCACCCCCTTTAAAGGGGAGAGAGTCGATATTGAAGGGCTGAAAGATAATATCTCCTTTCAAATTGAGGCAGAAGTTGATGGTCTTCTTTTTTTAGGATCGACAGGAGAGGGAAATTCTCTATCTTCTGATGAAAGAGAGGAGGTCATGGAGGTCGCAGTCCAAGAAGGGAAAGGAAAAATTCCTATTTTATTTTCTGTTGGGGGATTATCGACAAAAGAGGTGATAGAAAAGGTCAAAATTGCTGAAGACAAAGGGGGTGATGTCCTTCTTATCACTCCTCCCTATTATCTCCTCCCTTCTCAGGAAGGGATGATTGCCCACTTTGAAGCAATCGCAGAAAAAACTTCTGTCCCCATCATTCTTTACAATCACCCTAAAAGGACCGGCGTTCACCTTGAAGTTGAAACGGTCAAGCGCCTTGCAAGTTTGAAAAATATTGTGGGAATTAAAGACGCTTCAGGGCAGCTCGGTTATAGCGTGGCAATACGGGATGCCTTGCCACACTTTGAACTGTATGCAGGAGATGATCTTTTTTCCTTGCCCCTTCTTGCAATCGGAGGGAGTGGGGTGATCTCGGTTTTAAGTAATCTAATGCCACAGGAGATGAAAAAGATGGTCTTGGAAAAAGAGCCTACGCTTTACCAAAAACTTTATCCCTTTATGAAGATGAGTCAAATTGAAACAAATCCAGTTCCGATCAAAGCCATGATGAATTTTGCAAATCTTCCAGCTGGAGAGTGTCGCCTTCCTCTTACCCCCCTTACCCCTTCTTCTCAATGTCAGATAGAAGAGCTTTTGAAAAAGTCATTTATTGCTCCTATGGCGACTCATGATTAACGTAGGGCTTTTGGGAGGGGGAGGTTTAGTGGGAGAGACCTATCGAAGGCTTCTGAAAAATCATCCCCATTTTAAACTGATTTACACTCCCTCAAGAGATGAATTAGGTGATCTCGATAAGGCAAAGGGGTGCGCCCTTCTTTTTTCAGCTCTTCCAAGCAAAGGAGCTGCGATTTATGAACCCCTCTATGCGAAAAGGGGCTTTCCTGTGTTTTCTTCCGCTTCCTGTCATCGGATGGAAAAAGACATACCACTCATTATCCCTGAAATCAATCCAGAGCATTTTGACTGGATTGAAAAGCAGCAAAAAAATCGGAATTGGAAAGGGTTTATCGTTTCTAAACCCAATTGCACATTGCAAAGCATCCTCCTTCCTCTATTTCCCCTTCACCAAAGGTATAGGTTAAAAGGGGTTGTAGTGACCTACCTTCAAGCGCGAAGTGGAGCGGGAAAAGGATTTCACCTTGAAGAAAATATCATCCCCTATATTGCGGGAGAAGAAGAGAAGAGTGAAAAGGAAGTGCATAAGATTTTAGATGACCCTTCCATTAAAATCAGTTGCCACTCTCTTCGAGTTCCTGTCCAAGAGGGGCATCTAGCAACTGTCTCTGCAACGTTTTTAGAAAAGCCTCCTCTTGATGAGGTGAAAAAGATTTGGAAAGGGTACGATCCAGTCAACTACCTTGAGGAAGAAGATCGACCACAACCTGCCCTAGATTTGGGAGATGGGATGAAAGTTCAAATTGGCCGTCTTCGCTCCTGCCCCCTCATGGATCTTCGTTTTGTGGCCCTTTCTCACAACCTTATCCGTGGCGCAGCGGGTGGGGGATTATTAACCGCCCTTACTTGGTATCAAAATGCTCAAGCGTCCCTCTTCATTTCATAAACTTTCTCCCTCTTATCTCTTCCCTGAAATCAATCGGAGAAAAGAGGCCTTTCTTAAAGAAAATCCTCACGTAGAGCTTCTTAGCCTTGGGATCGGAGATACCGTTTTTCCCCTTCCTCAAGTCATTGCAAAGGCTTTAGAAAAAGGGGGTGCAGCCCTCGGAACAAAAGAAGGGTATGTGGGATATGGGCAAGAGCAGGGGAATTTAAAGCTTCGGACGATGATTTGCGAGCGCCTTTATCCTCACCTAACGCCCGATGAAATTTTCATATCAGATGGAGCAAAAAGTGATATTGGACGCCTTCAGAATCTGTTTGGCAGTCAGGTTCGAGTCGGGATTCAAGACCCTACCTATCCCGTCTATGTCGATGGAAGCATCCTTCAAGGAGTTCAAAAGATCACCCTCCTTCCCTGCACTGCAAAAAACCATTTTAATCCAAAAATTCCCAAAGAGATCGACCTTCTCTATCTTTGCAATCCTAATAATCCAACGGGAAAAGCCTTGAGTTTTGAAGAGCTTGCTCAGATTGTCGATTTTGCAAAAACCCATTCGATCACTATCCTCTACGATGGAGCCTACTTTTCCTACATCCAAGACCCCAATCTTCCCAAATCCATTTACGATATTCCCGGAGCTGAAAATGTTGCAATTGAAGTGAACTCCTTTTCAAAAATGGCAGGATTTTCAGGGATCCGTTTAGGATGGACCATCTTGCCCAAAAAGCTAAAGTTTCAGTGTGGTCACTCCATTCGAGAAGACTTTCTTCGCTTTGCTTGTACCGTATTTAATGGGGCATCCAACATTGCTCAATGGGGAGGAGAAGCTGTTTTTTCCGATGAAGGGTGGGAAGCGATCCAACAGCCGATTCAATATACGATGAAAAACAGCAAACTTTTAAAAAAGGCATTCCAAAAAGAGGGATTCACGGTTCATGGAGGGGAGCATGCTCCCTACCTTTGGATTGAAACGCCTCACAGAAGCTCATGGGAGGTTTTTCAAGAGTTTATGGAGAAAAGGCATATCATTGTAACGCCAGGGGCAGGGTATGGCCCCTCAGGAGAGCATTTTATTCGGGTGAGCGCCTTTGGATTTCGAGAAAAGATCGAAAGTTACTTAAGAGAGCTTCTGTAAATTAAAATTTTAAATTAATATTTTTGAAGTGGTCTGTTTTCAGATTTCTTCTCTTTAATATAATTCATTTTTTCTATATCATCTCTCGAAAAAGAGATATTTAAATGGATCAAATTCATAATAAAAATTTTAAACCCTTTGTGTTCCCAGCTATTTTTTTGGGGATTGCACATATGGCTTGCACTAACTACTTTACGAAGTATTTTCCAGGAGCGACTAAAAATGGGGCTTCTCTTGCCGCCTTTGCAGCTAGTGGTGGAATGTTAGCTACCCGTTTTGAACTACTTGGCCAGCAATCTGAAACAGAGAAAAAAATGGTTGAAATCGGATCTATTATATTAGGGTGTGTGATTGCCTATCAACGATTTCAGGGGATAGATAGCTGGAAGGGTTCTAGAAATCTAACACTTACAAATTTAATAGCATGGGGAGCAAGTAGAAAACTTATTTCTCATGATGAACTATCAGCAGATGGAGAAGAAGTAGCAAAGAGAGAAGAGGGAATTAGCGAGCCTGAATGGAGATACTCTGTGGAAGGGGAAGGTAGAGATAACATTTCACTCCACCGTTTGCCTCCTCTTAAGTTTGCCGCTAATATTACCTGCTTAGTTGAAAGTGATGGGTTAAAGGTTCAAAGCAAAAGAGGTGAGACTCTCTTTACTTTAAAAACATGTGAATATTTTACTGCGCTAGACATGAACGATTATCGTGATATACAAAGAATAGAAATCAAATCTCCAATGCTAGAACCCTATGTTAGAGAGCATAAAATTTCATCAGGGAAAGCGATTCTTTCGGAAATTGCTCCTGTTAATTTACCCGCTGATCAGAGAGGAAACTATAATATTTCGCAAGATGCAGCATCATATGCCTTTGTTTATCCCATGCAACTTAATCCTGAAAATGCTTCTGCTACGGCTCTTGAAATTATGGAGCATCCAGAAATGTCCACGAGTTTGAAAAGTGGGGTTTTGATTGGAGGGTATGTTTATTTTAACAGAAATGGTAAAATTATTGATTTTAAACCTCTTACTGTTGACCCTGAATCAACAGATGTTTTAAGAACAGGAATTGCTATTAATTTTCCAGAAGGAGGAAATCTCCTCCCTAAAAAAATCAAAGAGCAATTTCTCCTTGGCTGTCGTATGGCAAGTGCACAAAGTGAGTGGGCAGCGTATGGGTCTGGAGTAGAAAATCCTCATGCCCAATGTATTACAGCCCCAAAGCTTTTAAAAGGTCTTACCCATTTTTCATATATCCCTCAAACCTTATATGAAGAGGATTCTCCAGGATTATTTGAGAAGGCCCCCTTTGGTTTGTTTCTTTATAAGACTAAATCGGGGGATCTTCAAGGGGTGCCAATCGGAGGAGATTTTGGAATTGCAGAAGGAGGAATAGTTGATCAAAACCAAGAGATTCCTCCAGCTCTCTTATTGACCCTTAAAAACCATTTAGAGAATCCTCATAAACTGCGAAGGGAATTTCCGAAGCTTAACCAATTTAATGGGATTAATTGGAATGCCCAAACACAAGAGTTTGTATTTGGCAATCAGCGCATCAAAATCAACGCTCAAACAGGTGCCCTTGAAACAGCAGGTGGCGATGCATTAGACCGATTAAAAGAAATTGTTCGCACTTTTTCTGCGTGCTGTTTTTCATTTAATAACGGAAAAGTTTGTGCCATTAGAGACACAATCATGTTTGCAACTCAGGAGCATTTAAAAGCTATTAATTTTGAAAGTTTTAATAAGGTAAACTTTTTTTACCCTGAGCAAAATTGTTATGTTGGGATTGATTGTGGAGGTTTGACTCGGGATTATATTGATTTACTCATTCATGGTATTGCAAAAAGTCCATATGTTACCGAAAGGGAAAAGGATGGTGATCGTCTTTTAGAGCCACAGGGAGGGCGACTATCTGAAGACGCAAAAGAATTTTTTAAAAGCCTTGGAAAGCTTTTCAAATACGCTTATGGAAATAATGAGATCTTGCTTGGAAAGTGTTTTTCCTCTTCTTTGTTTGAAGTTTTAAAAGGAATAGAACTTCAAGAATTTCAGCCTGAACAGTATGAGTTTTCTGTGGAAAGGGCTTATGCGCTTGGGGCAACCCTTCCTCCAAAAAATATCAGAGATTTGATTCGTGATATCGACCGAAACCAGTTTGAAGAGAGTTCTTTGTTAACAGCTCAAGTGCTTTTAGACGATTATGACTTGACTTTATCAGATTTGCATGGAAAGAAAGGGGATTTAAAAGAAGCTATTTGTCAAAGCTGTATCTTTGACAAGTTAGAGAAAGTTCGCTTGATTGCAAAAGGGATGGGACTGGAAGGAGCTCCATGGAGACAGTTGCAATATCTAAGCTGTAATGCCCTTATGGAAAAGATTCAGGGAGATTTAGATAAAGAGAAAATTGCTAATGCAATTCGTTATACGGGAGATAATGCGAGCGTTCGAAAAAAAGTGAATTGGATGAAAAACTATATTCGAAGTCTGAATATAGATAATAATGAAGCAGATGCAAAATTTCTTGAAAACTTCGTTCGAGCAACAAGAGGCGCTTCAGCCCTTCCTGCCGGAGTTTTTATTGGGGTAAATGCATTTGCTGCCAATGATCCATACATCAAGTATCATACCTGCTCAACGACGATCGATATTCCTCATGGAGATATCGACGCTGCGGGTCGTCGTCATTACACGAAAGAGTTATTTATTCAGGCTTGGAAAGAAAGTGTTGAGCTTGCTTTAGCTCAAGGATTTGGATTTGGATAAGAAGATATTATTTAACAAAATGATGGGGGAGATCTAGCCCCTTAAAGTTAAGCTTTTGATCATGTTTTCTGATTAGCGCAATATCAAGAGGAAAGAGAAAAACCTCTGCAGTGATCGTGACAATGCCCTTAAAAAGATGACCTGCAATTGTCTTGCACTGATCATCAGAGAGAACGACGTGGGTATGAACAAAAGGAGCATCGTGCTCAATGGAGATGTTCCCACTAGCTGAAATCAATTCGTAGTCTCCTTTAAATGCATGGCGATCATACTCATTTTTAGCGAGGTTAAAATAGCCGAGTTCAACATTTGCAAGAGAGCCAATTCCTTGAAAGAAACTACTTGCGAGCCTTTTTTGATGGACGAAATCTCCTAGAGAGGATTGGAAATCTTCTCCTTGCTCTAATTTAATCACATACCCTTTTGAGTGCTCAACATATCTCACGACTCTTCCTCGATTTTTTCCCTTGTTTTCTTTAGCTTAGAGTGTTTCCGTTTTTCGCTTAGGATCTTTTCTTTCAATCTACGAGATCGCCTTTTTTTCTGCTGCCTAATTTTTTCCATTTCCCGTTGTTTTTTTGTTTTTTTTTGGTGAATTTGGTGGGCGATTTTATCGCATAGCTCCCTTCTTGCGATAAGGCGATTGAGCGTTCTTGAGCGCTCTTGTTGACACTTAACCTCAATTCCAGTAGGGAGGTGTTTGAGATAGACGCAGGAGGCCGTTTTATTGACCTTTTGCCCCCCTTTTCCCGATCCAAGGATAAACTTTTCTATGAGATCTTCTTCTTTAATTCCAAGATCTTCCATCCTTTTTTGGACAGCTTTTTCTTTTTCTGGACTGACTGGCATTGAATATCTCCAAAAAAAAAGGTGAGTTCGAAGAACTCACCTTTTACTCATTTCTGAATGAATGACTTACACAGCAGAAACAGTTTCTGACTCGTCTTCGTCATCACTTTTTGCTAGGTAAGTATTACCATTTTCCTCTTCGCCATCATCAAGGGCAAAAAAGTTCTCATTTGTCTCTTCATCATTCAAAGAAACTGTTGTTTCATTAGTTTCAGTAGCGACAGGTTCTTCTGTTGTCTCCTCTTCTGCAAACATTGGGCAAGCAAAGAGGCTGAAAGCAGCAAGTGCTAAAATTGAAGATTTTTTCATCATATACCTCAAAAGTTATAGGTTAAAAATATTGGTTACAGTCTACATTGGTGAAGAATTTTTAGCAAGCCTTTTCCCCCCTTCATCAACCCTCCATGAATTTTTAGTTTTTGCCCCTTTTCTCTCCCTTTTTTTGCCCCTTTTTCAACATGGTCATAAGAAGAGGATACCGAGCGAAGGTGAGGATAAATTTTACTTGCCATTAGGGTAAGTTGATTCTCTATTTTAATCAAAGCCTTTGAAGGGGAATTTTTATTTTGATATCCATCAGCAAGACCTCTAAAAAAGGAGTTTTTTGAAGTGGTCCCTTTAAGAGAAGGGTCCTCCTTCTGAGCCTCTTTCCATAAAACTTCAAAATGGTGATCAAGGAAGTGGGCAACATATTCAGCAACCTCCGTTGCAATGGGGCTCCCAGTGATCTCTAAGTAGATTTGCTCTTTTCCCCGGTTGAAAACGGGGTAGACGAGAAAGGTGCGAAGAATAGAAGCAATGGCCTGAAGCTTTGCACTTCCCCGTTTTTTTTCTAAAACTCTAATTAAAACGGTCTCTTCTTCATCGGGAGCGATGTTGAGATGGTATTTCTTCACAAGCTCTTGAGCTTTAAGGGTAGCTTCTCTTGCTTCAGCGGGGTTAGGGCTATTTGCAAGGGAGAGAAGCTTTTGAACCTTTTGGACTAAACGTTGATTCTTAACGACTTTTTCGAAATGAACCGTTGCTTTTGAGACCTCTTTAGGCCATCCAAACCTTTCACAAACCGAGCGAAATTCCTTTCCATGATGAGAAACCCCCTTTCCAAAGTCGATGAAAGTGATCATATGGGCTAATTCATGTCGCAAAATCTCTTTGATCCGCTCCTCCTTTTCTAGTAAAAACACCTTGTTGATTCCGATTTCGTAGAGATCAGGGGAGTAAAATCCTAACTTTGATGGGTGATCGAAAACAACAAAATGGAGGGGAAAAGAAAGACCTTTGTATGTAAAACGGCTCCGAGCAGTGCCCAGCCCCATCTCCTCTCTAAGGATTTGAAAAGAGAGATGTTTGACTTTACTTAAAAATGCAAGAATAGTTGTTGAGTATAGAATGTTCATATGCGACACTGATCATAATGAATTATAGGTCATAGATGCAATCAAGAATTAGAGTAGGATGCCTCTTTGGAGGGCAGTCCCCGGAGCACGAAGTTTCGGTTCGATCAGCTCAATCGATTTTGAGTCAATTGGATCGGCAGAAGTATGAGGTGATTCCGATTAAAATCGATAAGAATGGGACGTGGTACTTTTTAGAGGAGCAAGAATCCTTTCCAGGGGAGTCTTTATTCTCTCCTTGCACCTTGAGTCAATACCTCGATGTGATCTTTCCCATTTTACATGGGCCTAATGGAGAAGATGGGACGGTTCAAGGACTTGCTCGGCTCGCAAACCTCCCTATTGTTGGCCCTGATTGCTTGAGCTCTGCGATGTGCATGGACAAAGGGATTATGAAAGAGCTTTTAAAAGGGGCGGCCCTTCCTATCCCTAAATATCAAGTTCTTCACTTTACCGATGCAATCGAGATTGCTGATATCCTTTCTACTTTTGCCTTCCCTCTATTCGTAAAGCCTGCAGCACATGGATCTTCAGTAGGGATTAGTAAAGTGAAGAAAGAAGAGGAGCTCCTCCCTGCCCTTGAAGAGGCTTTTACCTATGATGAAAGGGTTTTGATCGAAGAGGGGATAGAGGGAAGGGAGATCGAGTGCTCTGTTTTAGGAAATTTAAACCCTAAAGTTTCTCTTCCAGGAGAGGTGATTCCAACTCATGAGTTTTACACTTACGAAGCAAAATATCTCGACGAAAACGGGGCCTTTTTTGAGCTGCCAGCAGCCCTTCCAGAAAAAGTTACTCAAGAGCTCCAATCTCTTGCCATTGCTGCTTTTAAAACCCTTCGATGTGAAGGGATGGCCCGCATAGACTTTTTTCTTGAAAAATCGTCAGGAAGACTTCTTATTAACGAGCTGAATACCATTCCAGGTTTTACCTCTACAAGTCTATACCCGAAGCTGTGGGAGATCAGTGGCATCCCTTACTCCACCCTTTTGAGTGAGCTTATCGATCTTGCAATAGAGCGCCACCATCGACTCAAGCAAAGGGGTATTAGGGCGTGCCATCAATTAAAACAAGCTAAAGCAGCGAAGTGTAATTGATGTCGCGCCCTAGTCAAACATCCCTGCATAAGGGTCGGGAAGAAGTGCCTCTAAAGTTTTAGTCATTTTCACAACCTCTTTCCCTTTTTCTATTGCCTGGGAGGAAAATCTTGCAAGCTCAGAAGAAGAGGCAACTTTAAGGAAGTCCATTGCATCCAAAGGAGCGATTTTTGCTGATTGAATATCAAGATCAATTCCAACTTCTTTAAGTTGCGACTTAAGTCTATCTCGTTCTCGAGTTTTCTCGTCGAGATTTTTAGAGACTTCGGTTTCAATTTCACTTTGAATCACTAAATTAGGGATAGAAGAAATGGATTGTAGGATATTTCGATCTTTTGTGATTTGTTCTTCTAGCTGATTTAAATGCCTTTTATATCGAGAAATTTCTTGGTTAAGTCTTTCAATTCTCAAACCTACAGCTGTTGATAGACGTATGCTATCTACTCTCTGAGCAGGAAGGGTTTTAGGGGTATCCATGTTCACCCCTTCTGAAAGGAGATGGATCCTAAACATTCCATACAGCAGGATAAAAGCAGATTTAGCATAGGGTGAGTGGTCTGCAAGCTGTTGGATAATAAGTAGAGCCTCTAAAAGCCCATCTTCATCACTCAAGTTAAGATTTCTGAGTGTAGGGGAATGGCTTAAAATGGGGCACTGATTGATGAGTTGTTTTACAGACTCAACTCCTTCAGCAAGTTCCTTTTGGGCAAAATGGCTCAAAGAGCCGATAAACATATAAGGACCGTTCCCCCATTTTTCAGTCCGCTTCATATCAGACTTCACAGCATCGCAAACATTTTGGTTAGAGGTGCGTGAAAGGGAGTTTAAATAAAAGCTTCCTGATAAAAATTCAGCTAGGAATAAAAAATGAGCCTCCTTGTGGAGATTTCCCTTATCCCCTTCATCTATCGCTTTTTTTATGAGCTTCGCATAGAGCTTTGCTGTCTTTTTTCTTTCCTTTTCATTCATTGAACCTATCCAACTAAATTTTTGAGCCACGTATAAATCACTCCCAATACAGCCAGCCCACTCCATATCACGACTAAGCGCTCCCATCGCATTAATAAGCGTCGACAACGTCTTTTTAGCCAGGCAA
>JAGROK010000032.1 GCA_020440285.1 Chlamydiia bacterium
GACCAATTGCGCTTGCGCATTTGAAGCTCCTTTGTGTTTAGTGGTTTAAACTTTAAGGAGCTTCTCTTTTTAAGGTTTTTTTAACAAGTTCTTTCGAGACATTTTTTCAACACAGCCATAGCCCGGGAACACCATGTCCTAAGTCCTGAGTTTATAGTGTTTTCAGTTTAAAATTTTAAACTGAAAACACTATAAACCCTGAGTGCGCCCTTAGGGCTGCATAAATAGGGCGCACTCAGGGGTATTAGTCCTGTTGAAGTGCCTTTCTATCCACTCGGTGCTTCGATAGGACCGGATTTGAAGTGTTGGCTGTAAAAAAAGGTGGGATACTAAATAGTAATATTCCCGAAACTAGGAATAAACAATAAAAGGTGTTACCTCCAACTTCTATTTGAGAAGGTGGAAAAAATCCTATGATAATAGCAAAGCATGAGCTTATTATTCCGATACATACAGTTAGCCATATCCCGAAGTTTGAACCTGGTATTTTGTATTTTCTTGGCACTTCTGGCTTTTTATATCGAAGGTAAATCCCAGATAAAAACATCATCACATAAGCTATCAAATATAGCTGAGAGGTAAGGGCTGTTAAAATCCAAAAAGCCCCACTTAAGCTTGGGATAATCAAGAAAGCTGAAGAGAGAGTTGTAACGATAAAGCCCTGGATGATTAGAATGTTTACGGGCACACCATTTTTATTTTTTTTTGTGATGAAACCAGGGAAGTTTGATTTTTTAGCTGCTTCCAAAAGTCCTTTACTTGGGCCAATAACCCAAGTGCAAACTCCTCCAAGAGCTCCTAATGCGATAAGAATAGTCAAAATAGGCATGATCCAAAGTAAATGATACTTTGTTAAAAATATTGAAAGGGCATCGAGAGTAGCCGTGACAAGGCTAATCTTATCTTGAGGAATAACAAGGCCAACGGAAAAAGTTCCAATTATAGACAGTACAATAATCACAAGAGATGATAGGAAAATAGCCTTTGGATAACTCTTTTGTGGATTAGATACATCGCTTGCGTGTACAGCAGGCATTTCCATTCCAGAGAACCCTAATAAAAGCCCTGAAAAGAACACAAGTTCTTTGAATCCTGAAATTTTTGGTATAAGATCCTTAAAATGAATATTCATTTGAATCGGATTTCCATCAAATAGCCATAAAAAACCAAATGTAATGATGAGCCCTCCAGGAATAATCGTTCCAAAGATCAAACAAGCGGAGCTAAAAAGCCCAGAAATTTTTGCTCCATTTAAATTTAATAAAATGATTCCCCAAAAGGTCAACGTAACAGCAGAGAAAAAAAGATATGGGTGTTGAGTTAGACTAGGGTAGATCATATAGGCAGCTGCAGCCACAATGAATGATAGAATTGTAGGGTACCACACAACATTGGATATCCAGACAAACCAAATTGAAGCAAAGCCAGCTTTATGGCCAAAAGCTTCCTTTACCCATGTATATATTCCTCCCTTTTCAGGCCAGCCAGTGGCTAATTCAGCAGAAACAAGAGAAACAGGAATAAGAAAAAAGAATGCAGAAATGAGTATCAAAGATAAAGAAGAGAATCCATACTCTGCACTTAAAGGCCAATTCCGAATACTCAGAATTGTTGAAATACAAATCCCAGTTAAAAGAAGTATATTAAGCGGTTTTGTTTTCTGATGTTTTATGTCTTTTTTGCTATTCAATTGTTCCAATACTTAGATTTCACATCAATTCTTATAATCACACATAATGATCCGGCGAGTCTACGGTTTTATGCATTTATGATGCAAGAATAATTTTTTAAACACCCTCTAAAAGTCGCAGTTTCCGGGAACGCGAGGAAAGGCAATGGCATCCCGGATATTGTCGATCCCTGTGATGAACTGGACAAGGCGCTCAAAGCCAAGGCCAAAACCTCCGTGGGGGACAGATCCATACTTGCGGAGATCGAGGTACCACTGGTATGTTTTAAGATCGAGGCCATGCTTTTCGAACTTGGCTTTTAAGAGATCGTATCGCTCTTCCCTTTGCGACCCACCGATGATTTCCCCCACCTTGGGAACAAGGACATCGAGGGCAGCCACCGTTTTCCCATCACTATTTTCCCTCATATAGAACGCTTTGATCTCTTTTGGATAGTCGGTAAGGATGACAGGGGTTTTAAAATGCTCTTCGGCGAGATATCGTTCGTGCTCTGATTGGAGATCACTTCCCCACTTCACAGGGTATTCGAAAGAGCGTCCTGATTTTTCCAAAATATCGATTGCTTCAGTGTAGGTTAAACGGGTGAAGGGGGAGTCTTTGACATGGGTTAAACGATCGATTAGCCCCTTTTCGATAAACTGATCGAAGAACGTAAGGTCTTCTTGGCAGTGATGAAGCGCCTCCGAGACAAGATGTTTGAGATATTCCTCTGCAAGATTAGCAATCATTGGAAGATCGGCAAAGGCAAGCTCAGGTTCAATCATCCAAAACTCAGCAAGGTGGCGGGAGGTGTGGGAGTTTTCAGCGCGAAAGGTAGGGCCAAAGGTATAGATGTCGGTAAGGGCTGTGGCGTAGGCCTCCCCATTTAGCTGACCAGAAACGGTGAGAAAACTTGGCTGGGAGAAAAAATCTTTGCTGTAGTTTACCTTTCCCTCTTCTGTTTTAGGAGGATTATCAAGATTGAGCGTGGTGACTTGAAACATTTCTCCGGCGCCCTCGCAGTCACTTCCGGTAATGATCGGAGATTGAAGGTAGAGGTAGCCTCGGTCTTGAAAAAACTGGTGGGTGGCAAAGGCGAGGCGACTTCTAACACGAGCAACCGCCCCTTGCGTATTTGTTCTGGGGCGAAGGTGGGCGATTGTTCGAAGAAAGTCAAAGGAGTGTCGTTTTTTCTGGAGAGGATAGTCGTTAGGGCATGGCCCTAAAAGGGTTAACTCTTTTGCTTGCATCTCATACTTTTGCTTGTTTCCAGGACTTTTTACAATTTCTCCAGAAACAGCAATAGAGGCCCCTGTTGAAAGTCCTTCAATCATTTCAGGCGTTGCAATCACTTGAAAATTTGAAAAAGAAGAGCCATCGGTTAGTTCGATAAAGGCAAAGGTTTTTTGATCGCGGACAGTTCGCACCCATCCACAAATGAGGAGGGTTTGCCCGATGATTGATTCATCCCCATCTAAAATTGATTTAATTCGACGTCGGGATGCAAGTGAAGGAGCGCAAGGTAGCGATTTCATCTTTCCACATTAACTCACCGTTAGGGGTTTCTAAATATTTGGGGATCGATCGGAGCTTTGGATGGGTCATCATCACTTCAAAGCACTTCATTCCGATCTCTCCTTTGCCAAGATTTGCATGGCGATCTTTTCTTGAGCCTAGTCCATGTTGAGAGTCGTTCATATGAAAAGCATAGAGATGGTCCCATCCCACAGCATAATCAAACTCTTCAATCACCTTTTTCCATCCCCCTTCATCGCGGATGTCATACCCTGCAGCAAAAATATGGCAGGTATCGATGCAAACGCCAATGGGGATCTTCTCTTTGACCCGGCTGATCAAGTAGCCAAGGTGTTCAAAGCGGTGACCTATTGTTGTTCCTTGCCCTGCCGTTGCTTCGATCAAAAGGCGAAGGGAGGTGTTTTCTAAAAGGGGCTCTAAGATCAGGAGACTTTGGACGATCCGGTCAAGGCAGTTTTCTTCACTATCTCCCGTTGCAGCTCCAGGGTGGAAGTTCATGTAAGTAAGACCAAGCTGTAAACAACGCTCTACCTCTTCTCGAAAGGCCTTTCGACTTTTTGCAAGGAGATCATTTTTGTTGGAGCCAAGGTTAATGAGATAACTGTCGTGGCTCATGATGCTTGTGATGCCAGTCTCTGAAAGAGCCCTTTGCCACAGGTCAAGCTCTTCAGCTGAGAACTGCCGTCCATTCCACTGTTTTTGGTTACTTGTAAAGAGCTGGACGGTGGTTGCGTCGATTTCTTTTCCCCTTAAAAGAGCTTTATGCACACCTCCTGCAGTGGAGGTGTGTGCGCCGATTAAGAGTGTCTCGCTCATTTTAGTGAGTGTGTGCTAAAAACTCGCACACAAGAGCGATGTTGACAGGAAGGGGGAGGACGATTTGGTCGGCCTCTGGAGTCGACAAAAGTTGCCCTGAAAATGACTTCTCATCAAGGGAGAGGTACTCAGGAACTGTGCGAGAGCTATTTTCGAGATTTTCTTTAAGCCCTTTCATGTTGCGCGACTTTTCCTTAATCGAAATGGTCATTCCACTTTTTACTTCAAAAGAACGGATGTCAACCTTCTTTCCATTGACAAGGATGTGACCATGAGCCACGAGTTGTTGCGCTTGAAAAATCGTTGAAGCAAACTTTAGCTTGTACACGATATTGTCAAGGCGACACTCTAAACGTTGAAGGAGGAGGTGAGCAGCATTTCCCTCTTTTTTAACCGCTTCATGGTAGTAGCGAAGAACTTGCTTATCAGAAAGCATTCCATAAACCGCCTTCAGCTTTTGCTTTTCTTCAAGCTGGACGCCATAGTCTGATTTCTTCTTTCGCTTTGCACCATGCATTCCAGGGGGATTGGGTTTGTGCAGTAGGGGGTTACGAAGACGCCCAAAAATATTCACTCCAAAGCGGCGGGCGATCCGATTCTTAGGGCCAGTATAACGTGACATTCGTTTCTCCTTATATCATCAAGACTGACCATCCTAAACCATCTGGTAAATTTTATACAAGAATTTAAAAGGGGGTCTTGCAAGATTCAGATGAGGATAGGTTCTTGCATAAAGATTATTTGACACCTGTAGTTGTAATGTTTTTTTTGAATTGTTCTTGTTGAATAATATTCCTTGAAAGGGTAAACTCACGCCATAAAATTATTTAGGAAGTCGAATTTAATGGCAGCTGTAAACAGACGAGAACCTCTTGAGTGTCCCATTTGCTATGAATGCCTTGTTCCTACGGTTGAGGCAACAGAAGGGACAGAGGGGCACCCCAAAAGAGAGTATACGGCCACAGCGCCGTCGTCGGCAGTCTATATTTCAACGGTTTGTTCCCACTATTTTCATGAGGGTTGCATTCGATGTTGGGTGGAGAAATGTATTGAAGATTGGCAAAAAGTACCGGAGGCAACAAGAGCAGGAGGGGAGGAAAAAGATGCTTGTCCCAATTGTGAGAAACCTATAAAAGCAAGCCTTGTAAGATGTGATGACTTTGTAGCTCAACATCAGAGATATCTAGATGGTGAGGGAGATGGAAATCATGGCTCTATTAAGCCTCCAACCGACCTCAGTAAAGCGGTCTATATGCGGTTTGAAGAACCAAGAAGGGATCCACCTCCACAGCAGCAGCCTGTTTTTGATGATTGGGGCCTTGGTCCTATGGGTTTCAATCCACCGCCTCCCAGCAATTCTTCTAAGGAACTTGTTGTTGGAGTCCTTGTGATCCTTTTAATTGTGAATCACCGCAAGATTAACTCAGCGTGCCACTCTCTTAAAGAGCTCCTTCTAGGTCGCCATAAGCCTGCAACAGCGTTGTGAGATAAGTCTTCTTGAAAAAATTAGCTTAATCGGCTAAGATTTTCTCTTTATGGGTTATTTTGTACTTGCCTTTTACATCCTGCAAGAAATTGAGGAGCCTTACCGAGAAATCAAAAGGTGGAAGCGCTTTTTGGAGTCTCTCGACGCGATGGGACGGATCTACCTCAACGAGGGGGGGATCAATGCTCAGATGAGCGTGAGTGAAGGGGATAGTGAGTCGTTTTATGACTGGCTCTTCGAGAGTTATCCTGGTACTGACGTTAAGGTTCACTACTACAAAGAGCATGCTTTTCCAAAGATGACGGTGAAATACCGAGAGCAGCTAGCTGCAATGGATCGCCCCTTTGACTTGTCAATGGGAGGGGAGCATATTTCGAGCGAAAAATGGGCAAAGATGATTGAAGAGCGGGATGAAGATACGATCATTTTAGATGTTCGGAATGACTATGAGTGGGAGGTGGGCCATTTTGAAGGGACTGAAAAACCTGAATTTAATACGTTTAGAGAGTTTCCAAAATATATTGAAGAGCTTAAGGAAAAGCGGGACCCAAAGCGGACAAAAGTGATGATGTACTGCACCGGAGGCATTCGGTGTGAGCTTTACTCCTGTCTTGTTAAGGAGCAAGGGTTTGAAAAGGTCTACCAGCTTGATGGAGGGATTATCAAGTATGGGCAAGAGGAGGGGAATAAGCACTGGAAGGGGAATCTATTTGTCTTTGATGATCGCCTTGTCGTTCCAATCAATGATGATGAGGAAAACGAGGTGATTAGTCAGTGTCATCACTGTCAAACGAAAACCGATACTTATTACAACTGTGCTAATATGGACTGCAACAAACTCTTTCTAAGTTGTCTTTGCTGCGCAGAGAAGATGAAAGGGTGTTGCTCAAATGAGTGTATCGAGGCCCCTCGTCGGCGCCCGTTTGAAGTTACAAAAACTCCAAAACCTTTCCGCAAGCTCCCTTTCGAAGAAAAAGCTGCCTTCAAACCTAGATAGTGTCGTCATGAGCTGATTATTCCCTAAGCAGCCCCTATGGAAAATTTCATCGTTGACCGGCTTCAAAAACCCAGTTTGGGCTTTCTCCATCGGTCGCCTTGAACTTTTCTCATAGGAACCACTTCTTCAATAACCATCTCCTGGCGACACTATCTAAGGATGTTTCTTCTTGTCAATCAGTTCAATAGCTGCGGCCTTTAGGGTTTTAAGCCCTTCTTCAAATCCTACTTCGACAAGAAGTTGGTCAAGGTAGCGCATCTCTGCTTGAAGCTGGTCGCACATCGACTCGAGCTTTGCAATTTTCCTGAGTAGTTTATCATGGTCCATTTGCCTTATTCCTCCACTTTCTCTTACTTGAAAAAGGTATGCCAAGTATGGTGATTTATAGCTGAATTAGTTTAAAATAGTAATAATTGGACAGAAGATTTTCATTGAAAATGAAGCGCGGAGAGCGAAGCTGGCTTCATGTAAGCCAGCAAGATCGAGCGCAAAATTTTCGGTGAAAAGATCTGGATGAATTGTTACTATTTTAAACTACTTTAGCTATAGTTGATGCAAAAACAACCGTGGTTGGAGCAGGAGCCGCCATCCTTTTAAAACCAGATGGAGAGGGAATCTATATCGAAC
>JAGROK010000033.1 GCA_020440285.1 Chlamydiia bacterium
GTGTTTTAATACCCCCCTTGCAGAGTCAACAATCATTGGAACGGCGATCGGCCTTTCGATTCATAGCCATTTTAAACCCGTTGTTGAGATCCAATTTTCTGACTATCTTTGGACTGGTTTCAACCAGCTTTACAATGAACTTGCAAGTTACCACTACCGCGCCAATGGAGAGTGGAATTGTCCCATTGTGATTCGGATGCCTTCTGGAGGGTACATTCAAGGAGGGCCTTATCACTCTCAAAATGTGGAGGCTTTTTTAGCCCACTGCCCAGGACTTAAAGTGGTGATGCCGAGTCATGCTGCTGATGCCAAAATGCTTTTGAAAAGTGCCATTCGAGATCCTAATCCCGTTGTATTTCTTGAACACAAAGCCCTCTATCGGCAGAGGGTTTATTCTGCAAAACCTGAGCCGACAAAGGAGGAGATTGCCCCCCTTGGAAAGGCAAAAGTTGTGCGGGAAGGAACCGATCTAACCCTCATCGCTTGGGGACTCATGGTCCATATGGCCTCAGAAGTGGCTCAAAAGCTCGAGGATGAAGGGATTTCTGTAGAAATTGTCGATCTTCGGACCCTTGCCCCCCTCGATTTTGAAACGATCATGACCTCCCTTGAAAAGACAAATAAAATTTTGATTGTTCATGAGGCTCCTCTCACCTGTGGCTTTGGAGCGGAGGTGGCAGCTCAAATCTCTGAAAAAGGGTTTGAAAAGCTCGATGCTCCTATCAAACGTCTTGGGGGGAAAGATGCATGTGTTCCATACGCTAAACACCTCGAAGAGAAGGTCCTTCCTCAAAAGAAAGATCTGGAACAGGCGATTCGCTCCCTTTATAGTTATTAAATTTTTTTTAACTACTCATTTATGATGTTATATGGCACACTCTTTTTAAAAATTTGAGATTTTTAATGAGAGTTCACCCAAAAATTGCCGCTGAGCACCTTGCTTTTCCTTGCGCTATTGCAGTAATCACCTATTTTGCCTCCCGCAAGAGGGTTTTAACCATTTTGAATGAGAGTCAGGCTACGGGGGTTTATGCCCTTGGACTTATGCAGGGCGCTGCTATTTCAAAGATTGAATATCAAAGACTTAGAAATGATCAAGAGTATGATTATCTCCTTGGGTGTCCTACATTTAGCCCTAAAGTTGTTTTGAGTTTGTTAGGGATTGGTTTTTTACTTGCTCCCCTATTAGGTATTTTTAGTCATCGGATTACTGTTGGGTTTAAAGGGCGATTTCTTTTGACAGCTGCTGAGTTATTTGCCTTTAAATTGAAACGCTCCTACCCCTTATCGACTGAAGAATATGTCTTTTCTCATAATAACCCAGAAGTCGTTTTTCATCCTCATACCATTCGTATCAAAGAAGGTAGGGGGAATTTAAAGCTCTATCCTTATCAAATTTTTGACCATTTAGGAGGGGTGCTTACAGATGCCAATGCTCACAGCCGCCGCCAATTTCAAGAGAATCCTTTTTTAGAGGATTCCGCTCTTTATCCTCAATTTTCTGTTGGGTTTATAAGGGTAGAAGGGGGCGAGATGAAGGATGAGATAGGTGCTGATGGAGGAGGAGTAACACGAGAATATTTTGATGAATTAATGAAAGAGTTTATTAGTCATAAGACCGAAGGGAATGCTTTTTTTGTTCTCGATGACAAGAACAAAAGAGCCCTACCGCAAGATCCTCAAATAGGTCTTGGAGAGAAAAAGCTTTTTATCGGTGCTGCTTTTGAAGGGCTCGGAAAAGTCTTTGCCTTTGTTTATAACCGCCCCATTCAACCTTATGAGCTGACAACTTTATGGAGTAGTTTACTCAGGGATAGAAATTCAAACCTATACATAGGGGATCATTTTCAACCTGTCTTGTTCAATGCAATCCTTTCACTAACCGCAGAAGAGATTGATACCCCCTTTCAAAATCTCTCGAAAGAAGCTCAAATGAAAATGGCTAGGGCCTTACTTGTTGAGGGGGACGATAATGGCCAACTCTTAAAGGTCGTCGACTGGCTTTCAAAGTCTGAATACACTGCAGAGGAAATGCAAGAGATTGAGAATTACAAACAAGATGTGGATGCAGACACCCTTGAAGAGGCCTTTAAAGAGACTTCTATTTCTAAAGCTCTTTGGCCTATTCATACCATCGCCAGGGGGATGAAGGAGTTATGTGTTCCACCCAACGTTGACCAAGAAATCAATGCTTATTGGGATAACCATGTCAGGAATATCCCTTACATAAATATGAGTGATAAAATTCAAGGAAAGCTCGACAGAAATGCCCTTGATAATGCGATCATTTTGGGACAAGTTGCAGATCCAGTGCAAAGAGAGTTTATCGAGACTCGGTTCAACTGGCTAAAAGAGTGGATTAGAGATGAGGCAACCGAAGAAGAGCTCAAACAGTTTTTAAAAACCCAAACGGGGGTCACTTCTTGCCCACCAGAAGGGGTGAAGATCACGGTGTTACCAAAAATGACAATGATCGAGGGACCGGTAATGGATCCATTTCCAAAGTTTCAAACGTGTGAGTATATCCTTTTTCTTCCGACAGGATTGGCAGGAGATGGTGATTACCATAACTTTGAGAAAGAAGACTTTCTAAAATGCTTAAAGGCAGCGATTAGTGGTGCACATTTCGGCGGTTTTTCAACCCACTAATTTCCTTTTTCGCGCCGAAGAAGCTTTGGAAAGGGTGGACAAAAGAACTCTTTTATCGACAATCTTTTTAGGCTCCTCTTCGATAAGAGCATCTAAATGACAAAGGTGGGCTAAAAGGCTTTCTTGAGTTTTATGAAGAGCCGTAGCTAAATCGAGGTCTTTTTCCACCTCTTTTAGTGCTGCAGCATTTTTGATCAGTTGATCTAATGTTGCATCGATTTCTGTTAATATTTCACGACGTTTCATAAAATCACCAGTTATTCCCTTTTTATAATTATTCTGAATTAAAAATGTCAATCTTAGTTTAATTGAATGTTTGTAAGAGGTTGATTTTTTTGTAGAAAGATTTTGCATTTCATGTTAAAGAATCAGTGTTATGTTGAAGTTTTGTCCCCTCGCATCAGGTTCTAAAGGAAATGCCATTTACATTGGTACTCAAGAGACAAAGCTTCTCATCGATGTGGGAATTAGTTTTAAAGCTCTTGGAGAAAAGTTAGGGGAGATTGATATCGATATTGGAGAGATCGATGCCATCTTAGTGACTCATGAACATGGAGATCACATTCGGGGGATTGAAAAAACAGCGACCAAGTTAGACATTCCCATCCTCGCAAATAGTGAAACGGCAAAAGCAGCTCTTGGGGAGATGAAAAGTCGCCCCCGATTTAAGATTTTTTCAACGGGGGAATCTTTTGAATTTGGTGAGGTAGAAGTCCACCCTTTTAGTGTGCAGCATGACACCCTCGATCCTGTCGCATTTACCTTTCAAATTGGGAAGATAAAGATTGGGGTTTGCGCAGACCTTGGATTTGTCACCACTTTGGTGAAGGGACACCTTTTGGAGTGCGATTACCTCTACCTTGAAGCGAATCATGAGCCTTCGATGGTCTATGCCTCCAACCGCCCAGCAATCTATAAGCAGCGGGTTTTGGGAAGGCAAGGACACCTTTCCAATGATGCCTGCGCTGAGCTTTTAAAAGAGGTTGACCATCCGGGGCTAAAGCATGTCTATCTTGCCCATCTTTCTTCAGAATGTAACCATCCTGAGGTTGCGATCAAACGGGTCCGTGAGAAGGTAAAGAGGGAGTTTTCCCTTTCAATTGCTTACCAAGATCGGGTCAGTCATTCTATAGTGGAATCATAAGGCCGTCGTAGGCGATATCGACTTTGATATTGAGACCACACTCTTCGATGATATCATTATGAAGTTGGAGTTTCACTTGGAGATCGCTATCTTTATGGTTGGGATCATGATGGGTGACGAGCCATTCGTTGACGCCGGTATATTTTAAGAGAACCGTTGCATTGGGAATCGACGAGTGCCCCCACCCTGTTTTCCGGTAATATTCTTCGGGGAAGTATTGCGCTTCGTGGATAAGGAGATCGCAATCTTTTAAGAAATCGATGAGTCCTAAATGGGGCTCTAAAAGGGGATGCTTTCGGTGGATCTCATTGGGGTGGCCATGATACCCAAGGAGAACTTCATTGTCTGTGATGTAACCGATCGTCTTTTTGGGCCCTTTGATTTTGAAACCAACTGTGGGGCCAGGATGGTTGGTGAAGTGGCAATCGATGATAAGATCCCCGATGGAGACGGGGCGGTTATCGCGGAGCTCTTTAAAAGAAACCTGCGCTTTCATCTCATCAAGGCGGACGGGAAAATAGGCATAGGCAAGCATGCTGGTGAAGAGCTCTTTTGTACTTTTTTCAAATCCTACGGGTGCCCAAACCACTACATTGCAGGTCTTTTTATAAAGGGGGCTGAAGAAGGGAAAACCGGTGATATGGTCCCAATGGGTGTGAGAGATAAAGAGGTGAATGGTTTGATTGTCTTCGATGTCAATGAGATCTCCGAGCTGGCGGATCCCCGTTCCAGCATCGATAATAATAAGATCATTTCCATGTCGCACCTCTAGGCAAGAGGTATTTCCTCCGTAGCGGACATACTCTGCTCCTGCCACAGGATTAGAGCCCCGCGTTCCCCAAAAGCGGAGGTAAGAAGTGAGTGTGGAGGGGATCGGATGGTAGCAGTGGGTTTGAATGATCTCTTTTCCACTTTTCAGTGAGAAAGGGGCAGGCTTTAGCTCCCCCTTAAAATAGGTTTCGATGAGTTCAAACAGCTGCGCAATCTCAAAAGGTTTGACCAGGAAAAAATCGGCCCCTTCATCGATGACAGCGTGGTAGTTTTGTACCATCACATGGTAAGAGGAAACGATGATCCCCATTGCCCGGTACCGGCTGTTTGATTTGATGGTTTTCATCACCTCTAAAGCGTGGATATGGGGCATCATGAGATCGATAATCAGAAGATCGGGCTCGAATTCTTGGATTTTCTTCAGGGCTGCAGGACCCGTCTTTGCCGTTATAAATTCATACCCTTTCCCTTCCTTTGACGTTAAGATCGCATCAATCAACGAGGTAGAGGGGTCAGCAATTAAAATCTTCGGTTTTTTTTGCATAGGGGGGACACTTTCCTCCTATCTGCATCTTATAGTGATTTAAACTTTAAATTTCACGCCTAACTCGCTCTTTTAATCGGGATTTTCATCTTCGCCCTCAACAGCCACCCGTGGCTGCCTTCGAGCTCCAGATTTTAATGCCGATCAAAAATAGCTTCGTTATCTATGAAATTTATCGCTTAAATCACTATACTGCTATAGAGATTTTCATCTAGGGCGTGTCATCAATTAAAACAAGCTGAAAGAGATTTTCCTATGAGAAAAAGTTCAAGGCGTCCGATGCAGGAAGCCCAAATCGGGCTTTCGAAGGAGGACAACGATGAAATTTTCCATAGGA
>JAGROK010000034.1 GCA_020440285.1 Chlamydiia bacterium
TCCTATGGAAAATTTCATCGTTGTCCTCCTTCGAAAGCCCGATTTGGGCTTCCTGCATCGGACGCCTTGAACTTTTTCTCATAGGAAAATCTCTTTCAGCTTGTTTTAATTGATGACACGCCCTAGAGATCGGTGCGAGACCTCTTGAACCAGTCTTTTATTCAGGAGGTAGGGGCAGTGCAAAGAGTTTTGAAGATCGAGATATTGGCTCTTAGAAAAATCAAGTTTTGAATCATGAGCGGTATAAAACGATGTTGTTCGAGTAATTTATGGGAAATAACTGCTTATTTCATAATATAATTTCTATTCGGAAAGAGATACTCTTATATTGTTCCTTTGTATTCCAACTTGTTTTTTGCGTCTCATCTTTTCAGAAAGCTCATGCTGAGTTTTCTCCTATGCTATACGAATACCTATGGCCTAATTTTTGCTATCAACACTTAAAAAATGCTCCGAAATCTTGTTCTGAGCCTCAAGGCAATGATAATCGTGCAGTCTTTATAGAGGAGGAAAATGTGAATGTCTGTGTTGAACCTTCCCTTTGCGTGGAGGTGGATCTTCTGGCCTCCTATATCCCTGAAATGAATCAACGGTGTGATCATTATTTTTGCCAAAAATGTAGAGAAGATATCATAAGAGTTTATGGGTTAGGAGAATTTTCTTCTGGTGGATATATCTCTCATACGGATGAAAGAACAGGTATTACTGTTAGACTCCCTTATCTTGATTCGGAAGAGTATGAAGTCATTTGTCGCCAATGTGGTTGTCCCTACTACCATTTAGAAATTATTGAAGATCGTGAGCTTCCTGATTTAGGGGGTAAGGATTGGATCCATTGTTCAAATCTTGCAATTCCTTCTTTCTATTTTAATGGTTATACTAAACAATACTTTCCATTTCTAAAGGAGCATTTACTCTACTGTTCTGAGAATCCATCTTGCTCTTGTTACTGGCCCTATATTTCTGATATTGCTTGTCAGATCAGCGATCTTGTATTTAAAGAAGGAACTTTTCTCGCCCAGAAAACATGTATAAAAAATCTTGTAGGTAATCAGGAGTTTATTGATACATTTCCGTATTTGATCCAGGAAAATGCTAAAGACTTTATTCATAGCTCGTTTATTCACACGTTTTTTTATTCCCAGTATCGCCAAGTTCTTTTAAGTTTTGCATATGCTACTGAAAAGCAAGAGTTTGATGCCTTCCAAGTAATCCAAGTTTTAAATCATGTATATAAAATGCTTGATCGTCTTTATTTGCCATTTTTCAATTTGTATTCCCAATGTTTGAAGAAACACCCTCACCCAAAGATTTTTTATGAGAGAGGGATGCTTCTCTTCCATCAGGGAAACACATGTGATTCGTTAGATGATATTGGACAGATGGTTGAGTGGGCTGAAAAAAATTCTCAAAGCAATTTATTGTCTTCAGAACTTTATTTGAAAGAGGGAACAATTTATGCAGAGCTTGGAATGTATGATAAGGCTGTAGAAGCACTAACCAAAGCGATCAAAAATGATCCAGAAAATAAAAGTGCTTATTTAGAACGTGCAGAAGCCTACTTTGAGTTGGGTGAGTTCGATTGGTCCTTAGATGATTATTTAGCATCTGGAATCAAATCCACACCTCTTTCAATAGATTCTAAAGAAACATTTGATTTTTCATTGGGGCTTACTGAAGGGGTACTACAAGGAGGCTCTGAGGCCATTATTGAGTTTATTCCATCATTGATCGGTACAGCCCATGGTTTAGGATGTGGATTATGGGCTTTTGCTAAAGATCCGATTCAAGTTTCTAAAGATTTAGTAGAAGCTACACAATTCTGTATTGAATTTATCAAAGATAATGCTTCTGTAGAAGCTATAGCAAATCTAGTTCCAGAACTTAAGGAATTGATTGAAAAATGGGAAGAAATCGATCTTCGAAAGCGTGGGTTTATTGCAGGCCATCTGATTGGAAAGTATGGAGTAGACATCTTTGCAGGAGCAGGAGCTCTAAAAGCAATGAAGGCATATAGAAATTTAAAAAGAGCCAATAATCTTCTAACTTATGAAGCATTATCAATTAGCAAAAGAAATAAACAAATTATTCGATTAGAAGCTGCGCGAAGATCTCAGCATAGAGCGCAGATACTTAAGCATCAGAATCTAAAGATTATGTCAGATAAACAGGGAAAACATATAAGAGGCCATAAAAATTTTGATTCTACTAAAAGTGAACTGACATATCCAAACCCTCAAGAACTTGTTGATAAGTATGCAGGGACTGGACAAAAAGTGAACAAGTTCCACCCTGGGGAAGCTGGTTATAAGGAGCGGGTAGATTTTGAACGTATAATAGGGATATATACAGATGACCAAGGGACTGTATTCCAAGAAACAACAAAAGGTATGATTATCTATTCCAAAGATGGGACCCATATTGTCCCTACCAGACCAGGAGGTTGATCTGCAATGCATTTTACAACTCACATTAAATTATCGTTGCAGAGGGCACTTTTATGCGAAGTGTCTCCAAATTTGCGCATGGTGACATATGATTGGGATGAGGGAAAACAAATTATTCATATCTATTTTTATTTTGATGGAGAAGTTTCTGATGATAACTTCGATTCTGCAATTTGTGTGGGAGGAGAGGTAGCAGGAGATTTCTCAGAAGATATCGAAGTAGAAGAACATTGTATCCAACTTGATTTTCCAGGGAGGCTTCCTCAAGATAAGCCAAGTGTATATCGAAGAAAAGAATCATAATTTAAGTGCGATTGCCCTGGAAGAATTTCTGATCATGTTTGCAAAAAATATTAATTAAAGTTATAACTACCCATTAATATTGGAGATGTTGTATGAGGAAAGGGTTTGTTTTTTTATTTCTAATTGCTGCTTTGGCTTCCACTTACTATGGCCTTAAGAATCACTTTGGGATCATTGAGAAAATTTCTCCGCAATCTTCTTCCTCTTCTCCGCAGACTCAAAAAAAACTCTCCACCGTTTGTCCTGTCTTGGAAGATCAGATGATCGTAGCGGTTGTTCTTGCTGAATACAGTGCACAAGAGGTTGAAAGAAATCTCGATTCTCTTTTTTCTCAAACCTATCCCCATATGAGAGTTGTCTTAGTCGATAATGGGTCAACAGATGGAACCTTTGAAAGGGTAGAGACCTATGCTAAAAACAGAGAAAAGCATATTGAGCTCATCCGTTATGAGAAAAAAAAGCCCCAGTTGGAAGTCCTTTATCATGCGATTGGGAAGTGTGACCCTCATGAAATTGTAGCGGTGATTGAAGGGAAAGATTGGCTATCTCATGAAAATGTCTTTGATCATCTCAACTGTGCCTACGCAAACCCTGAAGTTTGGATGACACATTCCCGTTCCATCTCTCACCCAAATTATCAAGAGGTTTCGGGAAAAGCATTTTCTGATCCCCTTTTAATGGGAAAGGGGATGCGTCAACAGGTTCGGGAGGAAGTTTCTCCTCTAGTGACTTTTTATGCAGGGTTTTTTCAAGAGATCAAGCTTCAAGACTTTCTCTACCAAGGGGAGTTTATCGATGAGTGTTATCGACTTGCCATGTTTCTTCCCCTAATAGAAATGGGACCGGGACACCTTCTTTTCATCGATGAGGTGAGTTATGTGAAAAATGAATCTCATCAAACTGTTGACCATAAGCTTCACTTGCAAAAGGTTGCAGCTGTTGAATCCTATCTTCGCTCTCTTCCCACATACCCGACCCTTTCGCAGTTAAAGGGAGCGCTTAAGAGTCCAAGCTTTCACCGTTATAAAGCTGATGTTGTCCTTTTCTCGGAAGATAGTCCCCTCCACCTTTACGCATGCTTGGAATCTCTTTTTGCAAATGGACGGGATATCAACGAGGTATATGTCCTTTATAAAGGGGGAGACCATGAATTTCAAAGGGCCTATCTTAATTTGCAAAACGAGTTTCATACCGTCCACTTTCTCAATGTTTGTGACTATCCTGGAAATGACTACTCTTCTCTGATTACGAAAGTCCTTTCAAATAAGCGTCACGCATCTCCTTTTGTTGTCATAGGGGGAGACCACATGTTATTCGAGGAGAAAATTCGTTTTCATGAGTGCATTGTTTCCATGGAAATGGTTCATGCCGATCACTTTCTCCTTTCACCTCAGGTTGAAGAGGGAGAGTCTTTGACAAGTGCGATCTCTATTGATCAAGGGATTTATGCCTACCAACTTGGGGAAAAGGGAACAAGCCAACCCTTTACCATGGCGATTTGTCGGAAAACCCTTTTTGATACGCTAGAGGGGATTGATGATCTGCCAGCGTTTCGAAAATTATGGCAAAGAAAACTTCTCCCAGCAGCAGTGGCCCTTTTCTTTGAAGAAAAAAAGGTGCTTCCACTTAAAACCACTCAAGAGCCGACCCTTGCTCAGAGAAAAGAGTGGGGACATCGCTTCATTGAAGGATTTAAGATTGATCTTTCTTCTTTGAGTTGTGAGCTTGACGAGATGGAAAAAGGGGAGCTCCCTTTAATTAAGCGGGATCGACGTCGAACCGCTCACCAACCGACAGAGTAAATTCTTTACCAGTCGGAGAGTTTTTTTGGTAAGTCTTTCCAGGAGATTGCTTCGATTCCTTTTGCGAGGACTTGTGGTTTTGAGACCTGACATACTACATAACCTTGAGTTGCTGATGGGTATTCCTTTAAGAAGAGCTCAAGGTGTTTAGCATCGCGCAGAGAGGGAGAGTCTGTCCATTTTACCTCTATGGGAAGGAGAGATTGATGGCGAGATAGAAGATAGTCAACTTCTGGTCCCGCGGTGTCTCTCCAGAAATGAACGGAAATTTTTTGCTCTTGAAGTCGAGACCAGCGGATCAATTCAAGGCCAATCAATTGCTCAAATAAATGACCTAGGTGTTTTTCAGGTAGAGGTGTTTGTTCTCCTGCAGCTAAGCGACGAAGACCTAGATCAAACATGAGATATTTAGGTGATTTTGTGAGTCTTTTTCGCGAAGGACTTTTGGTATAAGGTTCTATGCGTTCTGCAACTAAACAGTCTTCTAACACTTGATAATAAGAGGCAATTGTTGTTCTTGCAACACCAACATCCTGAGAGATTTTATCGAAATTGGTGATGTTTCCAGACTCGATTGCTGCAAGGCGTAAGAAGTTTTCAAAAGCACCGATATCTCGAACAAGGGCTTCTGCTCTAACCTCCTCTTCAAGGTATAATCCAACGTATGAATCGAGTTCCTCTTCACGGATAGAAGTTTCAGGCTCTAAATGGATCGCTGGGAGCGATCCATACAATAATAAGTCCTGAATTGAAGGTTGGGAAGGGGTGAGTTCTTCTAGATTGAGAGGATCAAGACGAAGCTGAATCACACGTCCAGGTAAGAGGTTAATGTGTCTATTATGGCGCAATTTTCTTGCAGATGAACCTGTCAAGATAAACTGTGCTAAACCGTTATCAATTAGGTATTGCACTCCATCCATTAAGGGGGGAACTTTCTGCACTTCGTCGATGATAACAAGGGGTGTATGGTCTTTTGATCCTTTTAAGGCTTGGACTTCTCGGATCAGTTGATCGGGGTCGGACTCATACTGTCTCCGAGTTTTTGAGATAAGGAGGGTGATTTCAAGATCAGCCTTAAAGGTATTAATAAGGGTGGTTTTTCCAGTTTGACGAGGGCCGAGTAGGAGGACGCTTTTACCCCTTTTCAAAATATTTATAAGTTTTTCTTTTAGAACCCTTTGAATTAATGTCATCTCAGCATCCTGAAAATCGTTTCCTTACACTCGATTTTCGTTGAAATTCGAGTTTAAATCAACGATTTTCAATGTTTTGTTTGTTAATGGTTGACTATAAGATGTTTATGGGTTAATTCTTAGCTATAGGCGAGAGTCAGGGCGCGCGCTTGGTCGGCGACGTGGGAGTCGGAGCTCCTTTCTAGTTGAGAGGCTTGAGCGAGCCCCTGCCTTTTATACCCTAAGAGAAAAAGTGCCTTTGTCCGATTGAGAAGGGTGGGCTCGTGTTTAGGATCTAAGGCAAGGGCTTTTTCTAGATAGTTAAGAGCAGATAGATTATTTCCAATTTGGAGGTAGATCCCTCCGAGAGTTTGGAGATCGTAGACGTTTTCCTCGGGAAGGATAACGAGGACTTCAAAAAACTTGAGGGCATGTTCATACTGCCCTTGTTTAATAAAGGAATAGCCAGCAAAGCGAATGTCTTCGATTTGATCTTTGTTCCACCCTAGTAGCTCGATCCAGTTCATGGGAGTTATCCTTTTGAGTATTGGTTGCGGCGTGAATTGATTTGCGTGAGGAGGGTATCAACAGTTTGAAGATAGTCGAGAAGGGCGATAAGTGATTTGGATTCTCTAAGTTCATCCTCTTCTTCTTTTTCATCTTCCCAAGCGTACTCTGCTCCCTTTCCTTCCTTTCTCCTTTCTGCGCGAGCTTTTTTAGAGCGATCGATCTTGTCTCGAATTTTTTGCATTTGAGAAGAGAGGAACTCGCTGGTTCCTAAAGAGGGGATTGCTTGGAAAGTAAAGAGACGCATTTTTTGCAAATTGTAGCCTTTTGGGGCAATGAGCGATGCCCATGGAGCAAATCGCATCGTCGTTTGAAAGAGGGTATCAAACTCACTCCTAAAAAAGGGGTGGGCAACATCAACTTGTGTGCTTAGAGAAATAAAGGGGGATTCTTTTGTGAATGTCTTATCGAGATAGGACTGATCCTGTGCCCACCGAATGGAGGACTCTAATCCAAGGTTATCTATTGTTTTTGGTTCAACCATAGCATCTCGTTTGTTTCTCCTACTTATACCAATCTCTGTTTTTTTTCGGTATAACCAAAACATGTGAACAACTTTTCCACAGATTTCCACCGTTCTTTTCTTATTTGTATTTAGTAGCTTGTGAATTATTTTCACTCTTTTCTAAAGGGTTTTTCGACAAAATGATTGCTCATTTTCAAAACCAGTGATAGGATGTGGAAATAAGTGGAAATTTTGATGATTTGAATATATGAAACACTTCTTCTTTAACGGATCTACCCATTCGAAGCTTGATGAAAAGAACCGCTTCGTTCTTCCTCAGCAGATGCGATATGGCCTCGTGGAAAACGGAGAGTTGCAGTTTACGATTGCTCTTGGCCTTGGAGGATCTCTTGCGATTTATAAAAGGAGTGACATTGAAAAGATTGTCGAAAAGTTTCAATCGAAACAACACGTTGCCAAGTATCAGAAGTTCTTTACCCTCTTTTTTTCCACCCTCCACCACGCAACGTGTGACAAGTTAGGACGAGTTGTTCTTCCCCCTGTTTTAAAGAAAGCTGCCGGAATCAAAGGTGAAATTGTGATTGCAGGCGTTCTAAATAAAATTGAGATCTGGCCTAAAGAGAAATATGAGTTTGATTTAGAAAGCTTTATGGGTGGGGAAGATGGAAGTTTAGCAGCGATGACCGAAGAGGCTTTTGCTTTGCTCGATGAGGGGAGCTCAGAGACAAAGCTCTCTCTTGACGAAGAATATGAGCGGATGTGATGAAGCATATCCCGGTCATGCTAAGTGAGAGTTTGGAGATTTTTAAAGGGCAAAATCTCAAGACCTTTTTTGATGGGACGTTAGGAGCAGCAGGATTTGCAAAGGCTCTTCTTGAGGATCATCCCGAGATCGAAACATATGTTGGGTGTGATCGAGATGAAAAGGCTTTAGCTCTTGCGAGAGAGAATCTAAAGGGTTTTGAAGGGAAGGTCACTTTTGTTCACGCAAATTTTAGTGATTTGAAAGAAGAGCTAAAGATGCGGGGAATTGAGAAAATAGACGGTTTTTTTTTGACTTGGGAGTATCATCGATGCAGTTAGATGAAGGAGAGAGGGGATTTAGCTTCTTAAAAGAAGGTCCTCTAGACATGAGAATGGATCCCTCTACAGGGGTAAGTGCAAAAGAAATTGTCAACAAATGGTCTGAAAAAGAGTTAGCAGAGCTCTTTAAGGAATATGGGGAGGAGAGGCGTTATCGTCAAGCAGCTCGCGCTATTGTCGAAGCAAGAAGAAAAAAGACAATTGAAACGACAACGGAACTGGCCGATATTATTGCTAAAGCAATTGGACGATCGAAAAAAAAGCTCCACCCTGCAACACTTGTTTTTCAAGCCCTTCGGATTTCCGTTAATCGGGAGCTCGAGTCGATTGAAAAAGGGGTGAAAGATGCGATTGAAATTCTTGCTCCAGGTGGCAGAGTAGGGGTTCTTTCGTTTCATCGATTGGAAGATCGCATTGTGAAAAATATTTTCCGATCGGTATCGAAACCATTTAAGAAAATGGTCGATATGAAGGAAACTCATATCTATCCGATGTTAAAGCTCCTTTCTAAAAAACCTCTGATCCCAACGTTTCAAGAGAGTCGCTCCAATAGGAGAGCCCGAAGCGCGAAACTTCGCGTAGCTGAGCGTTTATAAATGAGCGACTAATGGGGATGAAGTGAATCTAGGACTACTTGTTCGTCTACTCATCTGCGTCTTTGCTCTTGGAGGATTTCTTTACACTTACATCGATAAACAAAATGATTTGACCGAACTTAAAATGGAAGTTCCAGAACTCATGCGGACTCTTCACATCCTTGAAGAGGAGAATAGTCAGCTAAGTTTGGAGATTGAGTCTCTTGAAAATCCCAGCCGTCTTATTGCCCTTTTGAGAGAAAAGGAGTATTCTCACCTCCATTACCCTTATGTAAATGAGGTTATGGTGCTAAAATGAGAGAGGTCAGTGCAAAAGATTTTCATCGACTTCTTTTTCTCTCCCTTTGTTTGCTTCTCCTTTTTTGTTTAATCATTCTTCAGTTTTACAAAGTTCAGATTTTGGAAGGGAAAAAATGGGCAAAGCAAGCGCGCGCGCAACATCAATTTTCAGTGGTTGAGCCATATAAACGGGGACGTTTTTTTGCTAATAATACCCTTAAAAAGGGACATATAGAAAAGAGTTATCCCCTCGTTTTTGATGTGAAGCGTTACCACCTTTATATCGATCCAATTGCAATACACGAAGGAGTGAGAGATGAAGTTTCAGATAAAATTGGAGAGCTTCTTTCTCTTGAGTGGAAGGAAAAAAACGAAGTTCGGAAGCAATTTGATAAAAAGTCTCGTAGTCGTCGCCTAAAAATGTGGCTAAGTGAAAGTGATAAAGAGCTCTTGATGGCTTGGTGGCGCCCTTATGCTCAGTTTAAAAAAATAGCGCGGAATGCCTTGTATTTTGAAGAGGACTATAAAAGGGCATACCCTTACGGAAAACTTTTAGGACCTGTTTTACATACCGTTCGAGATGATCGTGATCCAGAAACTCAAAAGGCTCTTCCGACAGGAGGATTAGAGCTTGTATTCGATAAATTTCTTCAGGGGAAACCGGGAAAGAGGCTCCTCCTTCGCTCTCCAAGTAATCCAATGGAAGACGGGCTTTTGGTTAATGAACCTGAAGATGGGGGAGATGTTTATTTAACGATCGATCCTTATATTCAAGCCATTGCTGAGGAAGAAATAGAAAAAGGGGTCCGCTCTTCGGGTGCGAAAAAAGGGTGGGCAGTGGTGATGAACCCAAACACGGGTGAGATCTATGCTTTGGCCCAATATCCCTTTTTTGATCCTTCAGACTATCGCACTTACTACAATGACCCCGATAAGGTAGATATGGCAAAGGTCTTAGCGATTACAGACTGTTTTGAGCTGTGATTTACTATGAAGCCGTTAACGATGGCCATTGCGATGCTTGCGAATGAAGAATTAAAGCGTCAGGGGAAGGAGCCCATTTTTGATCCTAAAGAGATGATTGCTGTAAGTGATGGCCATTTTCCAGGGAGAAAAAATCCGATCACCGATGTGGGAACTCACCGCTATTTGAATATGTATTTGGCTATGCAAAAGTCTTCAAACATCTATTGCGCCAAACTTGTTCAACGGATTGTAGCAAGGCTTGGTGATCAGTGGTATCGGCAGAAACTTGAAGAAGTCTTTGGCTTTGGGATTCCAACAGGGATCGAGCTTCCTAGTGAAAGTCCTGGTCTCCTCCCCCGCCCTAATCAATCTTCCCTTTGGTCCAAGCCAACCCCTTATTCCCTTTCATTTGGATATAACCTTTTGAGTAATAGCCTCCAACTTCTCCGAGCTTATGCGATATTGATCAATGGAGGTTACGGAGTAGAGCCCACCCTTGTAAAGAAGATTGTTAAAGGGGGGAAAGAGGTTTATTCCCATCAATTGAGTCGAGGAAAACAACTTTTAGATCCAGGCATTAGCCGAGAAATCATCTATGCGTTAAAATCGGTTACTAAACCGGGAGGGGGAAGTTGGCGGGCCAGCATTCCGGGATATACTGAAGCAGGTAAGTCGGGAACTACGGAGAAAATTATTAGAGGAATCTATTCGAAAAAAGAACACTATTCGAGCTTTGTTGGCTTTACCCCAGCTTTTCATCCTCAGTTTCTCCTTTATATCGCAATCGATGAGCCAGAGTACCGTTATCTGCCAGGTATAGGGAGAACCTACTTTGGTGGACGATGTGCAGCCCCTGTTTTTAGAAGTATTATGGAAAAGACCTACAAATACCTTGGAATCCCTCCTGATGATCCTCATGGATTTCCTAAGGGACATCCCGATGCAGATGCGGAAAAAGCAGATTGGAGCCGTGAAGTAAAAATCCTTAACGAACTATACAAGAGTTGGAATTAATGAAGTTGAAGAAACTACTAAAGGATTTGGATGTAGAAGTGAAGGGAAATCGGGAAATTGAAGTGACGGGAATTTCTTCCCACTCACAATTTATTTCTCCTGGAAGTCTATTCATTGCGAAGAAAGGGGGAACATTTGATGGGACAGAATTTATTCCAAAGGCAATTGAAACAGGAGCGGTTGCTGTTTTAACCGATTTCTATAATCCTTTTTTGCAGGGAATTGTTCAGGTCGTGACAAATGATGTGGTGAAACTAGAAGCTCTCCTTGCAAAGAGATATTATGAAACAGCGGCAAACCCCTTGTTTTTAGTGGGGATTACAGGAACGAATGGGAAAACAACAACTGCTTATTTAATTCAACATCTCCTTTCAAAGTGTGGGCTCATGGGGACCATTGAGACAATGATTGGGAAACAACGGTTTCCAGCGCAACTTACAACAGCAGATGTTGTCACAAATCATAAAACTCTAAAGGAGATGGCTGATCAAGGATTAAAAGCAGCTGTCATGGAGGTTACCTCCCACGCTCTTGACCAAAATCGTGTCGATGAGATCCTTTTCGATGTGGGTGTTTTCACAAATTTTTCACAAGATCACCTTGACTACCATCAAACGATGGAAAACTATCTCCTTGCAAAGCTTAAACTCCTTAAGCAATCAAAAATGGGAGTGTTTAACCGAGATGATCCCCACTTTCAAGAGATAGAAGGGATGGGCTTTGGAATCGATCACCCCGCAGATTTAAAAGGGGAAAACCTGAAATTTTCACTAGAAGGGACAACCTTTGATCTCCACTACAAAAAGCGCTCCTATCCGATCAAGACATCCCTACTGGGAAAACACAATGTATATAATTGCCTTGCAGCCCTTGCGGCAGCTCTATGCAAAGGGGAGTCCCTCACTTCTTTGCAGAAAAAATTAGTGACATTCCCAGGAGTTCCAGGACGTTTAGAGCGGATTGAAAACAAGAAAGGAATTCATCTCTTTGTCGATTTTGCCCATACACCGGAAGCATTGAGAAAGGTTCTTGAGATTCTCCAGGAGGTTAAAAGGGGGAAGCTTATTACAGTTTTTGGATGTGGAGGTGAAAGAGATCGAGGAAAGCGCCCCTTAATGGGAGAGGTGGCAGAGAAATACTCCGACAGAGTGATCATCACATCTGATAATCCTAGAGGAGAAGATCCTAGCGCAATCTGCTATGAAATTGCAAAAGGGCAAAAAAAAGAAGCGCTTATAGAAGTGGATCGATATAGAGCCATTGAAAGGGGGATATTTATGGCAGAGGAAAGGGATACCGTTTTGATTGCGGGAAGGGGGCATGAAAGAGAGCAAAAAATAGGGGGAAGGCTCATCCCTTTTGATGATCGTGAAGTGGCCCTTAAAATTTCTCATTTGACGGAGCAGTGATCAGACTGCTAAACTCTTCCTTATGAATAAGTGCTTGCTCCTTTTCATTTCCTTGGCAATTGCCTATTTAAATCCGATCTTTGCAGCCCCTCCCCCTGCTCATTCAACCCAAAAAAAGCAGCTTATTGTCATTGATGGGGGGCATGGTGGAGATGACATTGGGGCTAAAGTGAAGAATTTGCAAGAGAAAAATCTTGCCCTTCAATTAGCACTTCTTGTTAAACAGGCCCTTCATGCAAAAGGGTATCGAGTGATTCTCACCCGCAGTCGAGATGTCTTTCTCCCCCTGCCTAAGAGAGTAGCGATCGCGAATGAGACGAAAAGTAAGGTTTTCGTCAGCATCCACTTCAACGCCTTTAAATCTCCCCAGCCAAGTGGCATTGAGATTTACTACTATAATAAGGGGGCTAAGGAAAGACAGGCTGCATCGAAAAAGCTGGCCGATATTGTCCTTGCGCGGATGATTGCAACGACAGGGGCAAACAATCGAGGGGTGAAGACGGGCAACTTTCATGTTATTCGAGAAACGCTTATGCCAGCCATCTTGATCGAAGGGGGGTTTATTACAAACCCCCGTGAACATGCCAGCCTTTCCGATACCTCCTACATAGAGAAGATGGCTCGCGCTATCGCAGAAGGGATTGAGCAATACCTCAAGTAATACATATCGTAATTGCTAGTAGCTAGAGATTCATCTAGCTACTAGCAATTACGATATGTAATATACATTGAATAAAATCGTAAAATTTTTTGGCTCTTGACTAGCAAATTCCTGATTTCTTCATAATTTTCAGAGCCTTTTGCCCTAAATTTTCATGTCGATGATTGAACCTAAACTCACACTCCTTCAAATAAAGGAAAAACCTATCATCGGTTAGACCA
>JAGROK010000006.1 GCA_020440285.1 Chlamydiia bacterium
AAAAGATTAAAGCAGCAGGTCACACCTTAGAATATCTCCCTCCATATTCTCCTGATTTAAACCCAATTGAGCACAAATGGGCCCAGACAAAGTCCAAGCGAAGAAAATATCGATGTGGAATAGATGATCTTTTCAAGGAGCATTGCCTATAACTAAAATAAAACAATTTAGCTATAGACATCCTTTTTTTTTATTCCAATCTGCGGTATAATATTTCCATTAATGATTTGAACAATGTGGTAAAAAATGCAAAGCATTTCTCAAAACTCCTTAAGTACCAATAGTTTTGCATTTTCTTCGGGTTTAAAATTTAATCTTGATGATATAGACCCCTATACCGCCTGCTCTATTGGAGAGCTCCAGCAAGATCACTTCGAATTAGATATGGACTATTACCTCTGTCTCGTAGAGGAAAATGGCCATACCTTTGTTTTTGATGCTTTTATGTTCCTAGTCGATTATGACAAAAAAGGTGGAGAAATCCGTAACCCTCTGACTAATCAGCCTATCACTCACTTTTCAATCTACGTCTCTTCAAAAGAAGCCCCTGATTTTCAGCTATATAAGGAAGATGAGGCCCTTTTTCAGGATGAAAATAACCTTCCGATCTACTGGAATAACCCTTTGGCTATCCCAGAAAATAAAATCGCCTTTCTCTTAAAATATGGAGAGGTTTACCTTTCTCAACACCCTCCTAATAAAGGGATTAGAGCTCTTGAAATGGCCTCTGAGCTAGGAAGTCTAAACGCCAAAATTGATCTATATGAATACTACAATGATCTTGGTGATCGCCTTCAAGCCCTTTACTGGCTAAAAAAAACAGTAACAGAAGTCGCTGATCCCAAATTAAATGATATTATATTCTATGCTTCTGATCTTCAGGCAAATAACTATCATGAAGAAGCTTTTCAATTTTTTTTAAAGGGAGCTGAAAAAGGAAATCTTTTTGCCATTATGGAGGTCATTGATTACTACGGAGAAGGGATTGGAACAGAGACCAACCATCAAATAATCAACGATTTAAGAAAAAAAATTCCTGAAGAATGGAGGAATGCCTCCAGAGATTCCTTTTATGAGCACCTTGAGAGGATTGGCTATAATAGTAGCAGTACTTCTTACCTAGACGTCTTGAATAATTAATTTTTAATTTTACATATTATTTAAAATTATGTTATAATAAAACACGAAAATAACAATAATAGGTTTTATTATGGCAGAATTAACAATTAATAATTCAGGTGAAATCAATCATCCAGGCTTTCCTGAAGAGGAACAATCTGATCCTTCTCTAGAAAAAACTCAAACTGTCTCCAAAAAGGCAATAAAAAATAGCAAGAAACCTCTAAAGGAAGCTGTCAAGTTAGCTCCCCCTGAAAGAAACCGTGAAGAAACAAGGGTTAACCAAACAGACCAGTACGGTAAAGCTTTTAAAAGCAAAGGCAAGAATAAAGAAGGTGAAAAAAAGGTTATTGAAACTGATGGCAAACATACAAACTTTGATCCTTCCAAGGTCAAAAGAGATACTGATCTAGAAGCGACTTACACCCTTCGCCTTCCCACAAAAGATTTTCCTGGTGTGATTATCGATAACCACCAGAATAAGCATATCAATAGTAAACATTGGTGTGGAAAATATAGTGGTAAATCAGGGAATAAATACGAAGGTATTCAAGGGCCAGACGAAAGTCTTAGACTCTTTAACCACATCGTAGATAATGCCCCAATCCTTCAAAGCTATCCTAAGTCACCGGAAGCGGGGAACCCAAAAGAAACTTATATCTCATTCGATGTGATTGCAAAAGATAAAGATCTTTCCCTCATATATAAAAAGCACAAAAATGATCAGATTGCTTTTCATTCCCATTATGATACAGGCAGTCGTTCATGGGTCATGCACTCCTTCCCAAAGTAAGATCGTTGGGAAACGGAGAACTCATTGGCTTTTTAGGAGCCTGCTCCCAAAGTAAAGAGGGGGAAGACCCACGAGGCAATAGAGAAACCAAAGGCAGTTGCTTAGCTAGCGCTCTATAATACCATTTGTCAAAAAATAAGCTGCAGAATTAACGCTGAGATTTTCGAAGAAAAATTTAGCCTGGAGACAAGCCTAACCACTTGTTGGCTAAGCTCATCTTCAAATCCGATCTTTCTACAAAAACTGCAGAGCTAATTCTGCAACCTATTTTTGATAACTGCTATGGCTAGATTTTTGAAGTTACCTTAACAAAACCAATCCCAACAAGACTCGGCCCATTAAAAGCTCCTACATAGTAGGTTGTTGTTGTTCCCTTTTTTTTGTTATGATCTTCAAAAACTCGAGGCGCATTGACATCTAATCTGCCTATCTCTTGGGTCAAATTGGCATCAAGAAAGATTTTATATTCTTTAATGTTAGCTCCGTCTGGTGGAGACCAAGTAATGCGGTTAAATAACTCTGTTTCAGCAATAAAAATGTTCATTTTGTTTGCTCCCAATACTTCCATTTGGAGTGAAGGAGTAAAGGTTACTCCAACAGGCCTGGATCCTACAGCAATGCTACCAACGTTTGTATCTGTTGTTGCATCAATAACGGAAACACTGTTGCTAAAACGATTGGCAACATAAGCTTTTGTCCCATCGGGGGTAAATGCAATCCCATTAGGATTATTCCCAACCTGTATCGTCCCAGTAACCATATCTGAAGCGACGTCAATAACGAAAATATCATCTATTGGAGCTTTCCCTTGCGTACCAACATACACTTTTTTGCTATCTCGAGAAGCTGCGATACTAATTGGTTGATCTCCTACAGGAATCGTTGCTATGACCATACTAGTTGCTGCATTAATGACAGACACACTATCACTATTGAAATTGGTCACATAAATCTTGGCACCATCGGGTGTAACAGCAGCTTCAGCAGGACCGCTGCCAACCGCAATAGTTTGAAAAACAGTATTTGAAGGAACATCTATCACAGAGACTTTACCATCTCCATTATGAGTTACATAAGCTTTTAACCCATCAGGCGCAATGATGACATCAACGGGAAAAGACCCAACTGAAATGGTTCCTGTTTTAACTCCGCTGGATACATCAATAATAGAAACTGCGTTATCAGTTAGGGCAGTCACATAAGCCTTTAACCCATCGGGCGTAAAAGCGATGTTTACAGGAAAATGATCCACATTAATGGTGCTACTGACCGTGTCTGTTGCTGTATTAATAACATAAATTCGATTGACATTTTCACAGGCTACATAGGCGATCTTTCCATCAGGAGAAACCTCAACCCCCGTTGGAGAGGATCCGACTGGAATGGTCTTAATGACAGTATTTGTAGCCTCATCAATAACAAAAACGCTTGCACCAGACTGGTTAGTGACATAGGCCTTGATCTCTTCACATAAAGGAATAAAGGGAATTGATAGGGCTGAGAAAAAAGGAATAATCCATCGAACCATTTGCTTTACCTTATGTTCTATGAGGGTGTTTAACAACCGACCCAGGCATCAACGAAAAAGGTCTTTTCCCCTATGAAACCTGCTTTCGATCTCCGTAAACTTTCCAAAGTCTACTCCGATCTCCAAACAGACCTCCTAGGAAGAACCTCTTTCTCCAATGCCCAAAACAGTTTTTAAACACCCCCCACATCACTCTCTGTATTTAAAGGAGGAATCTATCAGAGCTTATGAATTCATTCAACTAATTTGTTGACTAGTAAATGAAAAATCAATATTGGGAATTATATCAATCATGTTTCCAAGTGAAGTTTTGAGTATGACTAAGCACACCTTTTTTGCCCTTTTGTCCTTCATATTGATGTTTGCTTCTACCAAAAGTGAAGGACGAGAAATACTGCTAGAAGGTAAGACTTCTTATTATCTTTCTACGAATGATCGTTTTAGAAATCTCTATGGGGGAGCAGGTTTGTATCGAGTCGAGGCAAATGTTGAAGTCGCTAATCACTGGCTTGTGTGGACGAATTTAGGATACCTCTACGCATCAGGAAATACGAATCAAGGGTCTCACAGCCATCTCCATCTAGTTCCTGTGGCTACTGGAGTCAGTTACTTTTTTAAGCAAGACCCTCTGATTCCCTACGTAGGACTAGGTCCTCTTTTTGCCTACTCTTATATCAATAATGGATCAAGGTATATAACGCGCCATCAAAATGGGTGGGGTGGAGGTTTTCTCGCTAAATTAGGATTCTTGGCCTATATCACTCAAAAGCTTTACCTTGATTGTTACACTGATTATTCGTTCATCCGAATGCACTTTCATTATGGAAAGAAAATAACAGTCCATCAAAAAGGGGATCTCAGCGGATTTTCCTTCGGTGTGGGTTTAGGATGCAAGTTCTAAGAAGTGCTACTTTAACCGTCCCAAAGTAAGATCGTTGGGAAACGGAGAACTCATTGGCTTTTTAGGAGCCTGCTCCCGAAATAAAGAAGGGGAAGACCCACGAGGCAGTAGAGAAACCAAAAGCGACTACTCCATTCAAGGGTCACAATCCCCCCTTTAGAACAAAAAAGGAGGAGCGCTCCTAAAATAAAAAGGTGGGCCCCTATCATTAAAAATAAAAGGGGTAAAATATTTCCTCGACGGGTCACTATTTCTTCATCAAGATTTTCTTGGGGCGCATAGGAGACTGTCTCTTCTGGATCCACTGATTCATAAGATTGAAAAAGGGGATTTTCTTTGTGAGGTTCAGCCTCTTTAAATGAAACCTCTTCTCTTTCATCAGGAACTCCTAGTCCTTGGCGGTTCCGGATAGAATAAGGGGGTTTATAGAGGGACGCTAGACTTTCCTGCAAACTTTGATCAACAAATTTTTCATCTCCCTTAGGAGAGGTTTCCTTCCCAGGCTCAATCGATGAGGTAAGGAGATCTGTTCCACAAAAGGGGCAATAGGTGGCTTGATAGCTAACATCTGCCTCACAGTTCCAACACCCTTTAGTTCGATCAGCTTGCTTCATAATAAATCCTTACTCTTCTTTACTTCATCTTACCTAATTTTCATTCAGATGAAAAGTAAAAATATCTCTACGTCCATTTACATTTTGGAGAAAGATCGGTACAATATCGTTATTAATTTAAGGAGAATAAAATGAGTAGTAAGCAAAAGTTTGACATAGCAGTCATTGGTGCTGGACCAGGTGGTTACGTAGCAGCTATCAAAGGGGCGCAAATGGGGAAAAAAGTCGCCCTTATTGAAAAAGAATTCTTAGGAGGCACTTGTTTAAATGTAGGATGTATCCCTTCAAAAACACTCCTTTCTAATGCGAGCCTCTTCCATAAAATTAAGCACTGCGAAGATTTTGGGATCCAAATCGACAACGTCTCTTTTAATTATGGAAAAATGAAAGAGCGAAAAGACCAAGTTGTCAGTAAAATTCGGGGAAGTCTCGGCGCTCTTCTTAAATCTAATGGAATCACCGTCTTCCAAGGAATGGCTCAATTTCAATCTCCAAAAGAGCTCAAAGTAAAAGGAAAAGATAGCGCTCTTATCCATGCAGATAAGATTATCATCGCAACAGGTTCTGAACCGATCGATATCCCCTCCTTTCCCTGTGATCACGACCGAATCCTCAACTCAACATCAGCCCTCGAACTGACTGAACTTCCCAAATCAATCGCCATCATCGGTGGTGGCTATATTGGATGCGAATTTGCTTCTCTATTCAAAGAATTTGGCGTTGAGGTTACCATCATAGAAGCGCTCCCGATGATTGTTGCAGCGCAGGGGAAAACAATCTCCGATGCCCTTTCATCTGCCTTTAAAAAGCGGGGAATAAATCTCAAAACCAATACAGCCGTTGAAAAAATTGAAAAGAAAAAAAATTCTCTTTTGATTCACTTTAAAGGGGGAGAATCTCTTGAGGTTGATAAAGCAATTGTCTCTGTCGGACGTCGACTCAACCCTGAAAAGCTCTCTCTTGAAAATGCAGGTCTTAAACCTGGCCCAAAAGGGGCCATAGAAGTGAATGACAAAATGGAGACCGCAGTCCCAGGGATTTATGCAATTGGAGATATCACTGCCATTGCAATGCTTGCCCATGTTGCCTCCCATCAGGGAATTGTTGCTGCAGCGAATGCATGTGGACAAGAGGCCCACCTCCATTACAATGCCATTCCCGCTGTTATCTTTACCCATCCAGAGATTGCCATGGTCGGTTTGACAAAAGAAGAGGCGGAGGAAAAAGGGCTTAACATCCAAGTTGGGACTTTCCCATTTCAAGCTCTTGGAAAATCAGTTGCAACCAATGAAACAGATGGATTTGCACAGGTAATTTCTGATCAGCAAACAGGTGAGATTTATGGTGCGCAGGTTGTGGGTCATGAAGCCTCTGCGATGATTGCTGAGATGGCTCTTGCGATAAACAACGAGCTTACCTTGGACTGCGTTATAGATACGATTCATGCACACCCAACGATTCCTGAAGCGTGGTTAGAAGCCTCTCTTCTTGCAAATGAGACGCCGATCCATTTCCCACCAAAGATCAAACCAAGAGGTTAAGTTGACGCAAGAGCTTTTTGATAATCGCCCCAAAAAACCAAAGCTCAATAAGCTCCCAGAAAACCCTGAAAAAGCAAGGGGGCGATTCCCTTCTTGGCTCCATCGAAAACTCCCAAGAGGGGAAAAGCTCTTTGAAACAAGCGCTCAACTCAAAAAAAGTGGGTTAAATACCGTTTGCGAAGAGGCAAAATGTCCCAATCGTTTAGAGTGTTACTCAAATAAAACGGCCACCTTTCTAGCTCTTGGAAGTGCCTGCACACGGGCATGCGGTTTTTGTGACATTGACTTTGCAAAAAACCCTCTTCCACCTGAAAAAGATGAGCCCATCCGCATCGCAGATTCTGTTAAAACCCTTGGACTCCGCCACGTAGTCATCACAATGGTTGCTCGCGATGATCTCCCTGACCAGGGAGCCTCTCACATTCATGAAATCATCCATACGGTCCGGCGGAGAAATCCTGGGGTGACTATCGAAGTCCTTACCTCTGACTTTTCAGGAGATGAAAAGCTGCTTGACATTGTCCTCGACGCAAAGCCGGAAATTTTTAATCATAATATTGAAACAGTCCGAAGGATGACCCCAAGAGTCCGCCATAAAGCGACGTATGAGCGAACCCTTCATGTCCTTGACTATGTCAAAAGCCAAGCCAAAGCCCTCTTCGTAAAATCAGGGATCATGGTAGGTCTTGGAGAAACAGTTGATGAAGTGAAAGAAACGATCGGAGACCTTCACAAAGTGGGATGTACAATCATCACAATTGGGCAATATTTGCAGGCTAATAAAAATAAACTCCTTGTAAAGTCATTCGTCACACCAGAGGAATTCAAAGCCTTCGAAGACTATGGTCACCACATTGGAGTTAAACATATGTATTCAGGTCCTTTTGTTCGCTCAAGCTATAATGCATCAAAACTATTAGGCAAGGCCTTGAAAAATGGATAGTGTTGTTGATGCCATTGACATGGAAATTCTCATGCACCGCGATGCTCACTTCAGTGGAAGTTTTGATGTGATGCTAGAGTATTACAAACAATCAGGTGTAGGGACGATGCCCGACTTTGAAATCGAAGAGATTCAAAGGCTTCAAACAATGGAGAGCGAACTTGGTCAGAATCTATCAGAAATCTATCTTCCCGATGCTGCTAAAGATGCTGTCATAGCCTCTAAGGCGCTCTACCAAGAGTTTCGCCGCGTTTATTCTGATGAAAAAGTTAAAAAAGAAAACCTTCTGATAAGTGATCTTATCCTCTCTGAAGAAGAGCACCCCGAAAAAGAGATTAGGGCCCTTATCCAAGAAGGAAAGAAGATGGTTCCCTTGCTGATCCATCTTATCTCGTCCGATCTGTTTTATGATCCCCTTTTCCCTGGATATGGACGAAGCCCCATTTTTGCTGCCCAATGCCTTGGAAAAATCCAAGATGAACGGGCCATTCCCCCTCTTTTTGAAGCTTTAGGGCAAGAAAACTTCTTCACAGACGAAGAAATCATTTATGCCCTTGCTTCTTTTGGAGATCGATCAAAATCGTTCCTACTAAAAAGGCTCAAACAAGACCCCCTCTCAAAAGATAATGAATATGCTGCCATTGCCCTTTCCGGCTTTACTGAAGATAAAGAGATTGCCACTGCTGCATTAGAGGTCCTTGAAAAAAAGGAAACCCTTAAAAGACCTCTATTTGCAAGTTACCTCATTTTTGCTTGTAGCGATCTTACCAAAGCTTCTATGCAAGAGCGATTTATCAATCTTTCTAAACAAAAAAAGCTCCCTGAATCGATTCGACACGAAATGATGACCGTCATAAAAAACTGGAAGAAAACCACCTAGTGATCTTTCTCTAAAGTTCCTACACCAATTATAGCCAGATTTAGAATCATTCGTTGATTTCCCTTCCCTTATAAGATATAGGAAAAATATGGAGGGGGGAAAGGTTTGGCTCCAAGTAAGGGATTTCAACTCACAGATCGAGTCGCTTGCATCATTTTAGCAGGAGGGAAAGGAACACGCCTTTTCCCCCTTACAAAACACCGCTGCAAGCCAGGGGTTAATTTTGGAGGTCGGTATCGACTTATCGATGTTCCGATTTCTAACGCTCTAAACTCCAAAATGAACCATATCTATGTGATTTCCCAGTATTTCTCTTCCAGTCTTAATAAGCATATTAAAGAAACCTATCCATTAGACCACTTCCAAGGGGGGAGCATCAACCTTCTAACACCAGAAGAGCGCTCTGAAGGGAAGATCTGGTACGAGGGGACAGCTGATGCTGTGAGAAAAAACCTCGAGATCTTAACAAAAACCCCTGCTGACTATTTTCTTATCCTTTCGGGCGACCAGCTTTACAATATGGATCTCGAAGCTATGGTCCAGTTTGCACACGATCGGGATGCTGATTTAACCATTGCAGCTCTTCCCGTTGACCAAACTTCTGCCCCTCGGTTAGGCCTTTTAAGCATCGACAGTAACTCCAATATTACAGGTTTCCAAGAAAAGCCAAAAGATCCTGAAGTGCTCAAGCGGTTTCAACTCTCTGATGATTTTATCAAAAATCATGATATTCTTTGTATGGACCCACCCTGCTATCTTGCATCTATGGGGATTTATGTCTTTAAAAAAGAAACCCTTATTTCTCTTTTGGAGGAAGATCCTGGCCATGATTTTGGAAAGCATATGATTCCAGCTCACCTAAAAGAAAAAAAGGCTTCCGCCTTTCTCTATCAAGGGTATTGGGAAGATATCGGAACGATCGCCTCTTACTATGAGGCCAATTTAGCTCTTACAACTAACTCACTTGGCCTTAACTTTTATAATGAAGTTCTTCCAATCTATGCTCATAACCACCACCTTCCTGGGGCCCGGATCACAGAAACAAAAATTATGGAATCTGTTATCTGTGATGGAGCAATCCTTGAAGCTGAAGAGGTCACACATAGTATCATCGGTGTCCGTTCTGTTGTCAGAAAAGGAACCATCATTCGAAGCTCAATCTTGCTAGGAAATCACTCTTTTTCTAAAAGCGATGATGCAACCTTCTCTTACGAAATTGGAGAAAATTGCTATATTGAAAAGGCAATTATCGATCAAAATGTTAGGATTGGCAATCATGTCTCACTAAAAAATGAAAAAGGACTTGAGACTTATGACGGAGATGGGATTTATATCCGCGATGGGATTATTATAGTTACTTCAAAAGCAACCATCCCTGATCACTTTACTCTATAGAAGAGATCTTTTATAATCAAATCCATGAGAATCTGGGCCCTTTCTGATTTACACCTCCCTTTTGGAGCACCTGATAAAAGTATGGAAGTTTTCGGAGCTGCATGGGAAAACTATACAGCTCTCATTGAAAAAAACTGGAGGAAACGGGTAGGGATCGACGATCTCGTCCTTATCGCTGGAGATATTTCTTGGGCGATGAAGTTAAGCGATGCCATAAAAGATCTCGAGTGGATCAACGCCCTTCCTGGGAAAAAGGTGATTCTTAAAGGAAACCATGACTATTGGTGGCCCTCGAATAAACAACTAGCTACTGCACTCCCTCCCTCAATCCATTTTATCAACAACACAGCTGTGACAATCGACGATGTGACAATTGGAGGAGCTCGCCTTTGGGACAGTTCTGAGTATCATTTTAATGAATTCATAACTTTTCAAGAAAACCCCTTGGTTAAAGAAAAGCCTCTGAAGCCAGAAAAAGGAGAAGCGATTTTTGAGCGAGATTTACGTCGCCTTCGTATGAGTCTAGAGCAAATGGACCCAAATGCCTCTTACCGGATTGCGATGACACACTACCCTCCTATTAGCGCTGATCTCCAAGATTCAAGGGCCTCTAAAATATTAGAAGAATTTCATGTCGATGTATGCATTTTTGGTCATTTGCATAATGTCAAAAAAGGACGTCTCCTTTTTGGTGAAAAAAATCAGATCCTCTACCTATTTACTTCGGCAGATTATCTTCTCTTCGATCCTATGCTGGTGAGAGGATAATTAAACTCTTCAAGATTTGAAGTGCATTACTTTCTGGATCGAGTGGATCCTGAAGGTTTTTTTCTTTTTGTTCATCAAGAAGCTCATTAACAAGTGTTTCTTCCTTATCTTTTTCAGTCGCATTAAAATATTCAGCTGTAAGCAATAAAAGCTCTCGAAGGTCCTCTTCAGTTTGCAGCTCTTTAAGAGCTTGCGAATAAGCTGTTTGAAATTGTTCTGCTTCTTCGATATGGATGAGAAAATGAAGGGTTTCAAACAGTAGATAGAGTTCAGGTTCTTCCTTTAAAGAGGTAAGGAGACGCTCTACCATCACTTTCCCTTCTAAGGCATCTGTTGCATGGACCAAACGGGTCCGAAGAAGGTCAAACCACCTTTTATTATCGATATAGGGGTAAAATCCATCTAAAAGCTCTGAGGCATAAAGATCATTTTCTGCATCGATCTGATGTGCAATGTATTCATAAGTGAAGACCTCTAAGTCATGGCATGAAAATGCAGAAAAAAAATGGTATCCTTCTTTAGCTTCTCCTCCTTCATCAACATTATCATCAAGGATCATCTGAAAGCTTGAAAGTGCTGTCTGAAGTTCTTCTTCAACATCCAATTCTCCCTCTTCATAACGCTCGATTAAATGATCGAATTCATCCACAAAAATGGAAAGAGACTGCTTATGAGGGGTTAAACGACGCCACAGCTCAAACACACAGAGAAAAACCTGCTCATGCCTTTCATAATCCTCATCGAGATAAAGACAATCTGCTAAATCCTCTGGGGAATCACACTCATCAACATAGAGACGGAAGTTTTCTTCGGTTAGAAAAATATCCATTTTCTCCAGCCTTTGGAAAAGCTCTTCTTGAGAAAGCTCGCGATAATTTTCTACCTGCCAACCCTCTACTTCCATCTTAGGATTCTCCTTAAGATTCATTTGAAGGAGGTTATAAAGAGATCGCCCTTGATACGTCATCGTTTCCTTTATAAAAATGGCTTAAATACAAAAGCATGTATACCGCTCATGATTCAAAACTTGGTTTTTCCCTGTTTACGACTCTCGATCTTTAACCCTATCTGCATCGCTCCTATCTCTTGGATAGGAGGCTGCTTCGATAGGATCAAACCTCAAGCGCTGACTTTGGGAAATTCCCAAGTTTTGAACCACGAGCGGTATATTTAACTAATGTTACACCTACTCCAAGATAAGTGTCAAATTGATTGCTTAAAAAAATTTTAATTTCATACTATGCCGATTATGATCCAAAACTTGATTGTCTCTTGCTTCGACCTCAAAAGAAAAGGTATACCGCTCGCGGGTCAAAACTTGGGAATTTCCCAAAGTCAGCGCTTGAGGTTTGATCCTATCGAAGCAGCCTCCTATCCAACAGATAGGAGCGATGCAGATAGGGTTAAAGATCGAGATGCTGACACAGGGAAAAACCAAGTTTTGACTCGCGAGCGGTATAAATGAGTTACAATGATCGATTCTTCTATTCCTAAAAAAATCCACTTCACCTATAGAACAAAAAAGCTCCCAAAAGTTTATCAGACAAATCTTTCTCTATGGAAAAAAATGTGTCCTGATTGGACGATTCATTATTACTCAAATGAAGATGTCTATAAATTTTTCAATACCTATTTTCCAGAGTATTCAAATGAGATTGCTCAAATTGAGATGGGGGTTGTTTTATCTGATCTTTTTCGTTATGGAGTCCTTTATATCTATGGAGGAATGTATACCGATTGCGATACATTTCCCGTTCGGGAAATCCCAAGTGATTGGCTCTCATTCGACAGTGTCATTGGGTACGAATATCAGCCGAAAAAACATCGGTGTAAGAATATCCCTAGCTATCAAGAGGACACTCTGTGTCAATGGACCCTCCTTTCTAAACCGAAGTATCCTCTTTTCAAGGAGGTATTAGATCAATCTATTTTGAAATTGAAAGAGAGAAATTTCCAGTTTCGGTATGGAACAGATATCTTAGAAACTACGGGGCCAATCCATTTTACCCAAGTTGCTAAAAAGTACTTAGAAGACCCTAATATCCTGATCCTAGATATGGATGTTTTTGCTCCAAAGTCTATGATAAATCCAACCCTTCAAAATAATGTTGTCTTTCATCAGTATCATGGATCTGCAGGATGGAAACTCGAAGTTGCCCTTCCTCAGTTGAGATTCGAATGATCCCCAAAAAACTTCATTTTATCTACACAAAATACCCTCTTCCAAAAGCTTTCCAAAACAATTTAAACCAATGGAAAAATGTTTGCTCGGGATGGGATATTCGTTGCTATTCTAAGGAAGACATTTTTACATTTTTTGAGGCCCACTTTCCGGAGCTCTTGCCTGAATTATTAAACATTACGCTCGATGTCGTCTTGGCAGACCTTTTTCGATATGCCCTTTTATTCATCGAAGGCGGAGTTTATTTAGATATCGATACGATCCCACTGCAGCCCCTTCCGAAAAAGTGGCTAACACAAAAAGTTGTACTAGGTTATGAGTTTGTCCTCTCAATGGATCCTGAAAGCACCTGGTATACAAGGGACACCTTTTGTACTTGGGCTCTCCTATCAATCCCACAACACCCTCTTTTCAAAGAGGTTTTAGAACGCTCTATTCAAACGCTAAAAGAGCGCCACTACCACTTTGAAAACCCAAAAGATGTTCTTTTATCAACTGGACCAATTGTTTTTACCGATGTTGCCCGAAACTACATGCAAGATATTTTTGCCCTTCCCGTCGATACATTTGCCGCAGGTCCTGAAAAGGTCCCTATCTCAAAAAACAGTGTTCTTCTTCATCAATATCAAGGAAAATATGGGTGGTTTTTAGAGGTTCAAACCCCCCAGCTTAGGGTTTATTAATACCCCTCTTTTTGATACCCTTTGGTTCCATGAAAAAATGCTCTTTTATCCTTATAGAAGTCACCATTGCACTCTCTCTTCTTGCGCTTTGCGCATTTCCGCTGATTACAAATCCCCTTGTTTTATCTCGCAAAATGAAAACGCATTTTTTTGAATTGGAGCTTGAACGAAAAGTCAATGTGATCGCGTATGACATTATCAAGCAGGGGATATTGTTTAAAAACTTGACGCCTACAGTGAGCAACCAAACCCCTCTTCCTCCTTTTGAGCTATCTATCGAAGGCATTGGGAAAAAGCGCTTTGTTGGTCATTACCATCTTTACCATTGCATTCCTGAAAAACACACAAGCCCTTATTACAAAATTTGGCTTGGAATTTGTTTCGATAAAAAAAAATGCAAACCTCAACATAAAAGTTTCCAATTTAGTTTTTCATTTCTTGGAAAAATTATGGATGAAAAATCGCCAATTTCGCATGGTGACGGAAAAGAACCCATACAAGTGAAAGATGAAAGAGTACCTGTCGACATTCAAACCATTCATCAAAGCCAGTGAAAAACAAACAGAATTTTCAATTCGAGCTTTAATCCTTGGAATTCTTTTAAGCCTCCTTTTTTCTGTTTGTTACGCTTACTTAGGGCTGAAAGTTGGAATGACCATTTCAGCATCAATTCCTGCTGCGGTCTTATCCATGGCAATTTTGCGGACCCTTTTTCGCCGAGTAGGGATTTTAGAAAATAATATTGTCCAAACAATTGCTTCCGTTGGAGAAGGACTTGCAGGAGGGGTGATTTTCACCATCCCAGCTCTTTTTCTCCTCGGAGCCACCCCTTCTATTCCCCATATTTTTATCCTTGCACTTTTAGGAGGAATTTTAGGGGTCCTATTTATGATTCCCATGCGACGCTATATCATTGTTCAAGAACATGGTGTCCTTCCATTCCCAGAGGGAAAGGCATGTGCAGAAATATTAAAAGCAGGAGAAAGAAAAACTCCTCACGCTAGCCTTGCTATTTGGGGGATTATTGTGGGCGCCCTCTATAAAACCCTTAATAGCGCCCTCTATCTTTGGAATGAAACGGTTTCCTATACGGTCAAAAAATATGAAAATACATTGATTAGTATGGATTGTACACCGGCTTTACTTGGTGTAGGATATATTATTGGCCCTCGAATTGCTGCCGTCCTTTTTACAGGAAGTGCTCTTGGGTGGTGGGTCTTAATTCCCCTTATCAAGAAGTTTGGGGCAGGAGCCTCTCCTATTTTTCCTTCAAATGTTCCCATCAGCACGATGGATGCTACCGATATATGGTCTAACTATATCCGCTATATTGGGGCTGGCGCAGTTGCTGTGGGTGGGATTATCACCCTCCTCCGAATTGCTCCAGTTATTTGGAAAACAATCATTGAAAGTTTTCGAGAACTGCTCCATTTACTAACAGCCAAGAAAAAAAATATTGAGCGAACCGACAAAGATATCTCTCTTTCTTACTTAGTATTAGGGTCGATTGCGATTATTTTAGCTCTATGGCTTATCCCCAGCTTCCACCTTAATATCGTCACCATTATCCTTCTCATTATCTTGGGATTCTTCTTTGTTGCTGTCACATCGATCACTGTAGGCCTTGTTGGAAGTTCCTCAAGCCCTGTTTCAGGGATGACGATCACTACCCTTCTGATTACCTGCTTAATCTTTGTCGGTCTGGGATGGACAGACCGGATCAATTTAATTGCCGCCATAACAATGGGGTCTGTCGCAAATGTTGCAATTGCAATGGCAGGAACCACCTCACAGGACTTAAAGACAGGTTTTCTCCTTGGAGCAACTCCTCGCTCACAACAGATTGCTGAAATCATCGGCCTAATCCTCCCCGCTGCAGCTATCGGCTTTACACTCTATCTTCTCGATAGCGCCTATGGATTTGGAAGTACAAAATTGCCTGCGCCACAGGCAACGTTGATGGCTTTGATCGCTAAAGGGGTCATTCAAGGAGAGCTCCCTGTTGTCCTTGTTATGATTGGGATTGTATTTGGTCTCATGATTTACTTTATGAGAGTCCCTGTCCTTCCCTTTGCAATCGGCCTTTACCTCCCCATCTCTCTTAACACAGCGATCATGTTTGGTGGTCTTGTGTGCTATATTACTCAAAAAATCACAGGAAAAGAAAAATCTCTCGAACAAGGGATTCTCCTTTCTTCTGGTCTTGTTGCTGGGGATGCCTGCATGGGCGTTATTATTGCCTTACTCACCGTCCTTAAAATCATCCCTGCCAGCAAAGTAGGATTCCTTAATGATGGGTTTTCCCTCCTGATTTTCATTCTCCTCAGTGCTTGGCTTGGATGGCGAGCGTGTAGAGACAAATAACCCTTTTTTATTTATCCTTGGTCATCAGATTTAAAAAGACAGTATCTCTGATGAAAAAATATGCCTTTACGCTGATGGAACTGATGATTGGCCTATCCCTAATTGCTATTGCTATTGGGATCATCTTCTCATCCCTTTTTCAAAACAGTCTGCTCCAAAAAAAATTAGACCAGGGGCAAGAAATCATCATGTTAAGGGCTCGCACTCAAGAAAGGCTTGATCAAATCTTTCTGGCAATCGATCGGGGAAATAGAAGCCCTCTCTATACAGACGATAAAAATATCCTTCATGTTTTTTTTAACCACGGAATTGACCCCAATCCCCATTATTCTCATATCATTCCAGCAATGCTAGAGTTAAAAGATAAAAATCTTATCCTAACCCTTATTGGAGGTCCTACTTATAGAACTGAAATCTTACGGAAAGGAGTTTCTTCCCTTTCTTTTGAATTTCTTACCTCAAACAAGAAGGAAATTAAAGCAGAGCCTGAATGGAAAAAAGAGACTGTAGGGACCCCACTATTTATGAAGATGACATTAGAGGTTAACCGGGAAAAGGAAGAATATGCTTTCTGGATAAACGGGCAAAATGAGGAGATCCCTATCCAATGAATTTTCTCCCTTTTGTTACCATCATCATCACCATTCTTGCCCTTTTTTCTGTATCCTTTTTTGACCGAAGTATCATAGGAATAAGAGAAAAAAACATTTATCTCGCCCACTACTATGGAATTCGTGAGGCCAAGGCAGAAAGGGTTGAGCATGAATATACATCGCGCGTAAAAAACCACACACCCAATACTTCATCAAATCAAAGCAGAGAGCAACATTCACCAATAAAGTACTTTCGAAATGAGCGGATTGGATGGGAAAGGGGGCGGCTTAACCTATCTTCACTTCTTAGCGACCCTCAGAAGTGGCCCGCCCTTCAAGAAGTTGCAGAAGCATATATCTGGACGCTGTATAAAGATGCTTCCTTTTTCCCTAAAGACCCCGAATTCCCTAAAACCTTGATTAACGCTCTTGTTGAAATTTACCAAAATTCAAAAACTCCCCCCAATTTAAATGAAATCATATTGGAAGACTCCCTTCAAACAATTTTCTACAAAATGCTCAAAGGAACCCATTATTATGATCTTGACCATCATCAAGGATATCCCCCTTTCGCCTCATTTTTTACATTTGAAGGACAGGAAAGCCCTCCGATTCAATTCCACTATGCCAATAATACTCTTTTAACCATCGTCTTAGGTGAGAAAAATGCTCAAACACTTGTTATCGAAGAAAAGAGCGCCATCAAAAGTAGCTTCCAAAAAAGATCCCCTTTTCATCATCGCTCAAACCTTGAAACCCTATTTTCGCACAATCCCCCAGAAAGTTCTTCTTTAGATCTTCTTGATTTTGAATATGTCTCCTCAAAAGAAAAACGTGTCATGTATCAAGACCCAGCTACACAGATTACAGTGATCGCACCTTAGAGAGTTCTCAGTCACTTATGTCAGAGATTTCTTCAGGAGAAAGTCCTGTCGCTTCGACAATCTGACTGATATCAAGGCACTGCTTAAGCAGCGTAAGGGCAATTGCCTGTTTTTCTTCAAGGCGTCCCCTTTCGAGCCCTTGCTCTATTCCTTGCTCTATTCCTTGCTCTATTCCTCGCTTGACTCCTGTCTCCATTCCTTTTTCAATTCCCTGCTGGAAGCCTTTTTCAAACCCTTTCTCTATGCCCCGTTCAAGACCTTTTTCTTCTGCTTTCTTTAACGTGCTTGCTTCGATTCTAAGCCATTTAAGGCGATTCTCATAAGCCTCTCGTTCATCTTCAGAAAAATTCATAATTTCTAAAACTTTCAACGCTTTTTTAAGCTCTGGATTATCTAACCTCTTAACAAGCTTTTCCGGAGTTAATAGGTCGTGCTTAGTTAAGAACGCTGACCAAAGATCTAGGGCATTCTGAATCTTATCGTAGAGCATTCCAAAGTCCTTTCCCAAGGCATCAACAAACTTTTTCAATTCAACAGTATGAAGCTCTAGATCCTTAAAATAGGGGAATCCGGTGTTTTTTTCTGTAATGTGAAAAACATTATGGTAATTTTCCACCTCGCTAATCGATGTAAAATTGAGAATATGGATTCCAATGACTTTATTAAGCTTCATATAGTCTTCAGAAGCTTTGAGCTGATCGGTATACAGCTTTGCCCAATAATAAAGAGCTCTTTTATCGTAGTCCCCCTCATCTGTAATCTGGATTTCAATATTAAACCGCTTTCCATGACACCCCAAGGCTTTAATATCAAGGATAGAGAGCTTATCTTCTTTGAAGCTCTGTTGGTTATATGGATTTAAGAGGGTAACATCAGAAACTTGATCTTCTTCCGAAACAATGGCGTTTATTAACGAGATCAAAAGATCCTTATTTTCATCCACGCCAAAAATCTTTTTAAATGCAATATCAACTCTGGGATTTACATCACTCATGAATCTACTCCAAATATTGTACCAGTCCGTTTAACCTAAAGAATCCTTCCACTTGGCAACGATGATACAGTAGAGAGTCTTATCCCTAAAGAGAAAATTTAATAATTCATTCCAAGTGTTACTTTTTGTTTAATACTTTCCTTAATTTTAGTTAGAGCAAAAAGTGCAGCTACAAACCCTATCGGAAAGATGAGAAAAGCCATTTTGAAGTTGGTCGCCGAATACAGGGGAGCACCATTCACCATTGTTCCATCCCATCCCATATCAAGAAGTTTTCCTGATAAAGGCTGAATAAGTGCAGGAAGACCCATAATGATAAGTGCAGCAATTCCCATTGATGTCCCTGTAAGCTCTTTAGGGTTATTTTCTGTAATTGCGGGGTAGCCCAGTGCCTGCGAGCTTGTAAATAACCCTAAAGCAAAGAAAAGGGCTGTGAGCAATCCTTCGCTAGGCTGCGGAACCAAGAGAATCATCATGAAAACTAAAGTCGATGCCACCCCACCGATAACCATCAAGACCTTACGTTTATGAACCTTATCTGAAATCCATCCATATAAGGGAGATCCTATAATCGTCCCCATACAGATCATGCTGACAATAAATGAAGCTTTAATCAGCAGAATTTTATGGACTTGGGTTAAAAATAACGTTCCCCAAACAGCGCTAATAATCATCAGAGGGAGATTCATCAAGCAGGTATAAAGCCCACAGCAGATATTATGAATATTGAGCACTGATCGCTTAAGCCCTTCAAAAAAGGGAATCGAGGTTTCTTTGACCTCTGCAATTTTTGTAGGAGCATCTGTGACAAAGGCAAAGATAACTGTAAAAAGAACCACACCGACTGCTGCATCGATCATTAAAGCTGCGCGCCAAGTTAGTGTTTCAGCAAGGATAGAAAAAGGAACCTGAGCAACCACCCCTCCAAGCATTCCAATTGTAATCATAAGTCCCACTAGAAACGCTTGCCTTTCTTTAGGAAACCACCTAGAAATCAACATGATACAACTTAAAAAGCAAAAGGCATTTCCAATCCCTGAAAGGAAGTGACAAAAAGCTGCCGATTGAAGCGACGTCGCCTTAGCAAAGCCTGCCGTTCCACCTAAACAAAGCAAAAGAGCGATCAAAATGACTTTCCTAACAGAAAATCGATCAAGAATCATCCCCGCAGGAAGGAGAAAAATCACATCAGCTATAAGGTATGTCGAGCTTAAATAACCGAACTCTGTTGCACTGAGTCCCATGTCTCGAATAAGCATGGGAGAGATAGCATTCATCACATGAAGCTGCAACAGCTCATAAGCAAAAAAAAGAGAGGCTGAAAAGCAAACCACCCAAGGGAGAACTACTTTCTTCCAAGAACTAACATTTGTCATACAGTCACTCCTTCACCTTCAAAGGCATTGTTTCTAATCGTTCCAACGTCTTTTATAAAATGCTTCATACAAACAGACAAATAACTTTCATTTCCCCCGATTTGAACCTTTGATCCTGACTTGACAGTTTTGCCTTTGCTATCAATTCGCATGTTCATGGTCGCTTTACTCCCGCAATGGCAAATCGTTTTGATCTCTACAATCTCCTCTGCCCATGCAAGGAGATATTGACTTCCTTCAAACGGCTCTCCAAGAAAATCGCTTCTTAATCCATAACAAAGCGCTGCAATACCAAAATCTTTAGTGACAGCAATGGTTTGTGCCACTTGAGCTTTGCTTAAAAAGTGCGCTTCATCAATTAAAATACACCGGAGATTTTCGAAAGCCTCTTGCTTTTTTTCTACATATGCATAGAGATTAAAGCCTTGATCAAATAAAACAGCTTCTTGTTTAAGCCCTATCCTTGAATAAATCGCTGGATCACCGAAGCGATCATCAAAAGAAGGAGCAAATAAGATTGTATCCATCCCCCTCTCTTTGTAATTATAGCTAGACTGCAGAAGTGTTGTACTCTTTCCTGCATTCATCGCAGAATAATAGAAATAGGTCTTTGCCATTTTTCTACTCCAATTCAGATTTTTCCCTAACTTACTAGACCCATGAGAAAAAATTCAACAAATTGTCCCTTTTTGTTATCCTACTAAAAATGAAGAAGCGTTACATCATCCTCTTTTCTACTTTGTTACTTGCAAGTTTTTTGTGCTTTCATCATTCTTTTTTCGAATGGTTTTTGTTTTTGGTCCTTTTTGGAATGACATTCCTAATCCAACTTCGTGAAGGAAAGAAAAAAAAGGAAGGAATCCGCTCTATTTTCGACGCTCTTCGTGAGGGAATATTTATCTTAGATTGGAAAGGACAGATTCAGGAGGTTAATGATAGGGGAGCATTCTTTCTTAAGCAAGAAAAGAAACGTTTAAAAGGATCGCTCTTTTTCTCTTATCAACAGGTTAAACAAGGAAGTCACTTGCTTAACCAAATTCAAAAGAGCCTTTTACCTCAAAAAATGGCACTTAACGGAGTAGAAATAGAACTTAAAGTTCTCGAACCTAAAAAGAAGGTATTGGTCACCCTTTTAGATAGCTCTATTGAGTATAAAAAAGAACTCCTTGGAAAAGACTTTGTCGCTAATGCCTCTCATGAACTCCGTACACCAATCACTATCATCAAAGGATTTGCAGAAACAATCTACGACCTTCCAAAAATTTCTGATGCGATGCTCAATGAATTCGCAGAAAAAATTGTTCGTAACTGCCAAAGAATGGACAACTTAGTCAAAAACCTTCTCACCTTAGCCGACTTAGATTACCTTCCAAAAGCTCGCCTTCAAGAAGTCGACTTAGTGGGGCTTATTGATAACTGCAGCCACTCTCTTTTATCTCTTTATCCAGAAGTTGAGATTGAGTCTTTCCACAATGAGGAAATCATTTTGGTCAATGGGGATCCTGATTTACTTGAACTTGCCATCATGAATCTTCTTGAAAATGGAGTAAAATACTCAGAAACCTCTCCATTTTTGACGATTACAATTGCCGATTTTAACGATCGTGTTGAGCTAACTATTGCTGATCAGGGAATCGGAATTCATGAAGAGGACCTAGAAAAAATATTCGATCGATTTTATACCGTTGACAAGACCCATTCCCGTCGCTTAGGGGGAGCAGGCCTCGGTTTATCTATTGTAAAAGTGATTGTTGACAAGCATGAGGCGGCGCTCAGCGCCTCCTCAGTCCCCGGAAAAGGAACCTCCTTTACCCTCACTTTTCAACCTCAAACTCTCACTTCAGGTGTTTGCAGGTGAACTTTTTGAAAAACTCTCTTTTTTGTAAGAGATTACGGAGTAAATCGGGATAGGCTTTGTAAAGCCTTTGAGCTCAACTGGCTCTAGTTTTTCATACTCAATTTGATCTTTCACCCCTTCTGATTCAAGAGTGCTTTCGCTGATGAAAACTTTCATCCCCTCAGCTTTTGAACAAATGCGGGAAGCTAAGTTCACATTTGCTCCTAAAACGGTATAGTTGAGACGGTCTTCCGCTCCCATATTCCCTGCAACAACATTCCCAGTATGAATTCCAATCCCCATTTCAATTGTAGGTAGCCCTTGCTCCGTGCGCTCAGTATTCCACTTCTTTATTTCATCGAGCATATCGATCGCACTTCGAATGGCTTGAAGAGCACTCTTAGCGCTTTCAATAGGTGCGCCAAATAAAGCCATCACCTCATCTCCCACATATTTATCGATAACACCGCCGTGAGCATCAATCTTTTGTGAAACCTTTGTCATGCAGGTATTGATCAATTGAATCACCTCTTTTGGTGCCATGTTTTCTGTCATTTTGCTAAACCCACGAATATCTGCAAATAAGACAGTCACCTTCTTTTCTTCCCCTCCAAGCTGAATATTCCCCTTAAGGGCCTCTTCTGCAATTTCCTCAGAGACAACCTTATTAAGAATTCCACGTACTCTCTCTTTTTCTCTAAGCCCTTTAACCATCTCAAAGAAAGAGTGGTAAAGGGAATATACCTCATCATGTTTTGTTTTTTTTGTTTCCTCAGGAATTTCGATATCATCTAGTTTCCCTTTTGCAACGGTTTCTGTAACCTCCGCAAGATGGGTAATCGGACGAGTAATTCGTTTAGCAATATTGTTTAGAAGAATTAGAACAAAAAGGAGCCCCCCTATAGAAGCTAAACGCATTTGAAAGGAAATTTCACTAACAATTTTCTTTGCTCCATCTCGCAAAGAATTTATAAATGCATATTCCTCAGCTTTTGGCTCAAAAATAAAGAAATGAAGATCAAGTCGTTTATAAGGAGCAATGTGAAGGAAAAAATACTCTTTGCCATCTACGGTCACAAGTCCCGAATTTTGGGATACAAGAGTTTCAACTGGAAGGTTAAACCATGTAGAATCACTGACCTCTTCTCCTTTTGAATCCGCTATAGCAATGATTTTACCCCCTGAAATAAACACAGAGGTTTGATGAGTTGAACGGGAAAGGGATTCAAGAACACTTTTTCCATGGGTCCCAATCGTTAAATATCCTGTTTTACCTCCTTCTTTTAAACGAAGGGTATTCCCAAAAAAAACATGGTGCATATCACTCGGAGCAATCACATCAAGGTGGGTGGTCAAAAAGTCACTTGGAAGCGTTGCCATCTTTTGAAGGGCCTTTTCAACTTGATACTTTGGCTCCGAAAAAAAGACAGATCGACTCTCTAATGCCTTACCACACCGACTTTTTTTGTTCATAATACCCATTCCAATCGGAGAATCAGCTGAAAGAGGAGTGCGGCCAAAAATATTGGAATTGGATAAAGTTGTAAGACCCCAAATCAGTCCCACCTTATTATAGTGCTCGATATATTCTTTCACATAATACTTCACCTGCCTTTGATAGTACATCTCTCTTGTCGAGCGACCACTCACTTCCGATTCATCTAAAAAAGCAAAGCATTTCTCGTCTTCTTCCTCTTCTCCTGGCAGATCAACGAGCTTCCGTTTAATAAGCTTTTTCCAATGTTCCTCTTTTGGGATTGCCTCTGGACTTTCCCTTAGATACTTTTGCGTCTCAGCGATTTTATCTAGAAAGCTTTTTAGGTAATATTGTTGCGCCGGAAGTTCAAGCCATTTTAAGAAAGGCTCCAAAAGATTAATCGACAGATTTAAACTTTTGCTTGTATCTATACTAGGACTAAATTTTAGAATCGCATTAGGGGTAAAAAAGACATAGTAGCTTTCATCAGCTTCCTTTACTCCTTTTGCTTCACCATGAAGGGAGCTAATATCAAGGGGTATGCCAATATAAGGCCCTTCCCATTTATCAGGCTCACTTAAGCTTCTAATCCCAACCAAATGAAATGCCTCATTAACAGGAAAGTGTAAGGTGTCATTGAGCCTATTTGTATCTATGATAATCTCAGACATTAACTCTTCGCCACTTGTGCTTTGAATAAAATCAATCCACTTATTCGTAATCATTAAAGAGGCAGAATCGAGCCAGTTTTGGTTTGAGGAGGGAATAAATCCTTCCCGGATAAGATCATATCGAGAAACCCCCTGCAGAACGGCATCCACTTCAGCTTGAATCTTGTAAAGCATATCAGCTAAGTAATCTTCAATCGCTTGTATCTTTTGTTTATTAAGCTCATCAAGCTTACCCAATAGTTCTTGATATGTTTTCTGAAGGCTTTTCTCAGTTGCATGTTCCTCCCAATAAAAAGAGACAACAAAGGCAATAGTAAAGACCACTGCTACCCAAAGAAAAAGACGGTATCTTAAGCTCATGGTTTTGTATCTTTAAAGAGGTTTCGACATCCTGTTTTGGTAATCACGACCATATCTTCATATCTTACCCCCCCAACTCCTGGAAGGTAGAGACCAGGTTCGATTGTAATCACCATTCCTTCCTGCAAAACTTCACGCTCTGAATTTTTTGCTATGCGAGGATATTCATGTACATCTAACCCTATACCATGTCCTAGTGCATGAATAAAGAGCTTTTCGTCTTTTCCCATTGCCTCTCTTGCAGCTTGATCGAGTAAAGCAGTTTTTATCCCCGCTTTACAAATGTTAATCGCTGCCTGGTGAGCCTTTCTGGCAATGAGATAAATCTCTTGAATCCTCTTAGGAACTTCTCCAAAAAAAAGGACACGTGTCATGTCGCTCGCATACCCATTCAAGACCACCCCTACATCAACCAATACAACATCTCCTTTCTTAAGCTTTCTACAGCCGCTATGGTGATGAGGAAGAGCGCTGTTTTCTCCAAATGCAATGATCGGCTCAAAAGAAAGGGCCTGCGCTCCCAACTTTTTAACGTAAAACTCAAATTCTTGCGCAAGTTCCCACTCGGAAATCCCCACTTTGAGTTTTTTCCTCACATGTAAAAAACCTTTCCATAGTAAATCTGCACTTTTCTTAAGAAGGCCCAGTTCTCTTTGATCTTTGATACCCCGCACTAAAAGTGTGGGTTGATCAATCCCTTTTAATGTCCGCTTGACAAACCCTTTTTTAAGAAGGTAGTAGGCTGCAACAGAAAGAGAGGTATCATATCCATATTTCTTGATTCCTTTAAGCTTTAGAATTGCCTCTCTTAATGCTTTATCAGTTAGCTCCTTAACGGGATAGGGAGATCCTTTCTTTGCCACTTCCGTATAGCGACCATCAACAAAAAGGGTAGTTGTTCGGGGACCAACGAGAAGGCGCCCTCTTGAAAGTTTTAACCCAGTGAAATAAGAAATATCGGTTGGATTTTCAATGACAAATCCTTGCACACCCATCTTCGGGAAGTGTGTGCGAAACTTACCGATGCGCTTTCTGAAATAAGCTTTTGATTGTGTCATGACCTAAATGAATGACTGTAGGTTTCCCTTGAGGACAGTCATAGGGAGAAGAGGTTTTCATCAGCTCTTTTATCATCTGCCTTGCCTCTACCAGCGACCATCCTTTTTTTTGTGATCTTGCATAAGACGAGAGGGTGAAAGCAAGCTTTTTTTGCTTCACCTTTTCTGTGAGGCTCGGATCAAAAACATCAAGTAATGCCTCTAAAAGCCCTTTAACTTCCTCTTCCTCTATTTCTGGCGAAAGGGCATCGACAAGAAAAACCCCTTCTCCAAAAGGGCGCAAATCGATCCCCATTTTTTTAATTTCAGGAATAGATCTTTCCAAAACATCCCTTTCTTGCGAAGAAAACTCCAATGTGAGAGGGATCATTAATGTTTGTAAAGGGCTTTCATCTCTTGTGGTTACTCTCTCATACAAAATCCGCGCGTAGACCCCTTTTAAATCGATTAAAAACATCCCATCATAAGGTCCTGGAGAATGAGGGAGAGAAAAGTAAGAAGAGGGATGAGCTAACAAATAGTGATCAAATAGCGCAGCAACTTTTAATTCTTCTTGAAATTCAAAAGTAGGAGACGATATGTCTTCCTTCTTTTCTTGAAATCTGAGGGGAACATCAAAATTCCATTCTCCTTTTGGATACGCTTTTACCATCTCTTTTCCCTGAAAAGAATCCATAACTCCTTTTCGGATGGCGTTTTGGATCTTTCCTTCTTCACGAAGACGGACCTCCCTTTTTTGAGGATGGACGTTGACATCAACCCAATCTGGAGGGAGAGAAATATGGAGAATAAACGTTGGGTGAAGTTTAGAAGGGAGGCGGGTTCCATATCCTTCATAAATCGGATATGAAATCTGAGGACAAATAACACTTCTTCCATTCACGAAAAGATACTGTCCTAATCGATTTGACCGAGCTTCCATTGGAGAGCCAATGTACCCTTTTACTGAGCATCCCTCCATAGAAAAATCAATTAGATTCGCCCCTTTTAAAAAAGAGCTCCCCAAAAGAGCTTTACACCTCTCTTTTAACTCTCCAGGGAGGGTATGAAACATCTCCTTACCATCAGCAAAATAGCGGAGATGAATGCCAGGATGGGCAAGGGCAAATTTTGTTAATAGCTTTGTAATCTCTGCAAGAGATGCCCCTTCTGACCTTTGAAATTTCTTCCGAGCAGGAACATTATAAAAAAGGGATGCAATTTCAATAGTTGTTCCTCTATTGCGAGCTGCAGGATTAAGCGCTTTCATCTTTCCCCCTTCTGCAATCACAACGCTACCTAGAGGACTTTCTCCCTCAGCAGAGGTAACCTTCACCTTTGAAATCGCAGCAATTGATGCGAGAGCTTCTCCACGAAATCCCATGGTAACCACTTCATCAAGATCATTAATCTCTTGAATTTTTGATGTTGCATGCCTTTCTAAACTCAATGCAAGATCATCACGGCTCATGCCACACCCATCATCACTAACGCGAATAAGACCAAATCCCCCTTTTTCAATCTCGACCGTTATCGTGCAGCTATTTGCATCAAATGCATTTTCAATAAGCTCCTTCACAACCGATGCAGGGTTTTCAATCACTTCACCTGCAGCAATTTTATTAATCGTTTGATCAGATAAGACACGAATAGGCATCAGTTCCCCTTGAAAGGATCTTTCTATGTCACTACTATAGCTAAGATAACCGTATGGGAGCAATAATGAAGTTATCAGAGATTTGGGATTTAGAATCAATTTTTTCAGGAGGAAGTTGTTCCTCCTCTTTTCAAGCCACCTATAAAGAGACAGAAAAAAAGATCGAGACCTTAAATACATTTCTAAGCAAAAAAAAATACTCCGATGCAATTCCTTTGATGCAAGATATTGGAAAAATACTTCGAGAAATGGACTCATTTGCAGGTTGCCTTCTCTCTCAAAATGTCAATGATGTTGAGGCTACTAAGCGTGTAGCAGAAATGAACCTTCTTCAAACATCCTTCTCTAACTGTCATGCAATTTTCGAAGCAGAATTAAGAGAGCTCCCTGCTGCCAAATTCGAAGAATTATTAAAGACGTTTCCAAGTATTGCTTTTATCCTCAAAGAAAAGCGGCAATTGGCATTAAATAAACTCTCGGCAAATGAAGAGCTTTTCATTAATCAATTGTCTCTAGATGGATACCACGGCTGGTATCAGCTCTGGGAAGCGTCCATTGGAGAAATGACCTTTACCTTCCATGGAGATAATCTTTACTTTGGTCAAATTGAAAATAAATTATCTGATCCAAATCGGGAGGTAAGAAAAAAGGCTTTTGAAGCTATTACAAAAGAATTTAAAAAACGACAAGCCTCCATTGCTCAAGCCTTAAATCATCTGGCAGGCTTTCGCCTCCAAGTGTATCACAAACGGGGATGGAAAGATGTTTTAAAGGAACCTTTAGAAATCAACCGCTTATCAAACGCCTCTCTCATGGCGATGTGGAATGCAGTTAAAGATCACCAAGATTGTTTGCTCTCCTTTTTCGAATGTAAATCTACTTTACTTGGACTAGGTAAGCTTTTTTGGTGGGATCTTGAAGCTCCTCTGTCCCCCTTGACGGAAGAGATTTCCTTTCAAGCAGCCGCAGACGCCATCGTTGAACATTTTCAAACCTTTAGCCCCAAGATGGCAGCTTTTGCAAAACATGCTTTTAAGAATCGATGGATTGAAGCTGAAGATCGGAAAGGAAAAGCTTCAGGGGGATATTGCTCCTTCCTTCCTTGTTCGAATCAAAGTCGGATTTTCATGACTTTTTCTAAGACAATTACAAACCTCTATACTCTAGCCCACGAACTCGGCCATGCCTTTCATAACGAAGTTTTTACCCCCTTAGAAGAAATGGTGCAACACCCCTCGATGGGTCTTGCCGAAACAGCTTCTACAATGGCCGAAATGATTGTCACTCGACAAGCGATTCAAAAGGAGCATGATCCCAAAAAACGTCTTCTCCTTCTAGATGATCATTTAACCCGGTCTTGCAGTTATTTAATGAATATTTACGCTCGCTTCCTCTTTGAAACAAAGCTTTACGCAAAAAGAAGTGAAGAATTTGTTTCTCATGAAGACCTTTCCCTGATGATGGAAGAGGCACAAAAAGAGGCCTATAGGAATGCTCTAGAAAATTATCATCCTCTCTTTTGGGCCACTAAAGTGCATTTTTATTTAACTCCTATCCCTTTTTATAACTTCCCTTACACCTTCGGATATCTTTTTAGCTTAGGCGTTTTCACTTATATGAATCAGCTTCCCGACAAAGAAGCTGCCTATATTGCCCTCCTTCAAGATACGGGGCGAATGAATTCAGAGGATCTTGCAAAAAAACACCTCAACGTTGATCTAACAACCCCTATTTTTTGGCAGCAGGGGTTAGAGATCATTAAACATGATATCAAAGAGTTTACCCAACTTGCCAAAGAGTTCTCTTGATGAACCCACCTCTCTTGAACAAATTCAAAAAAATCTTAATTTGGACAAAAAACTGACTAAAAAGCTATACAGGTAGAGACAAACAGTCCCCGAAAAGAAGATTTATGCGATTTTTATCCTCCCTTATCGTCCTAGGAGCTCTTGGTTACGGGGCTTACTACCTCAATCAGACCCAGCCAGACCTCAAGTACAAGGCAATTGAGATGATCAACTCAGGAACTTTCCACACCTTGGAAGCCCGCTTTACAGCAAGTCAGATCATGGACAAAGAACGCCTTTCCCTTTTAAGAGATACCGATCACCGTTACAGCGAGCCTTCCATCCAGTTTCATCCCTACCTTCTTATGGAGGTAAAGTTCACAAATCCCAATCTTCAAACAGAAGAAGGAATTATCCTTTGGGATCTCATTGATGGAGAAATGGTTTTAGACATCCGCTCATGGGCTAAAACTCATGGGTTTGCTGATTGTATCACCGCAAATGCTGATCGTTATGAATATAAAATTCTTTCCACTATCTCTCAAAATGGGGGCAAGGCCGATCGCCAGACTCTAACAAATGCCCTCAACCTCGAGCCCCATCTTCTTGAGTCTTGGCTTGATCGAGCGCGGAAGAAAAAACTTGTCGTTCAACATGGGAATCACTACAGAATTCATTTGCATGAACCTGTTGTAAATGTCCGCCCCTCAACTTTAATTACAGACCCTCTTGTTACCAAAAACTGCAGACACACTGAACGACTCCCTCGCCGTTTTTCTCCGTCTCAAATAAAAAAAGGAGCTGAAGCTGCTTTTGGCTCCGACTTTGCCATTCGGAATACCCGAGAGGTTTTCCTTCCAATCTATAGCATTACCGTGCAAAATCCCGACGGCTCCCTCCACACCTCCCATTGGAATGCCCTTAACGGAAAACAAATGACCCACACAAGTCTCATTGAATAATAATTCCATAATCAGATAGAATTCTCTCATTCTGGAAAGGTGGCTGAGTGGCCGAAGGCACGTCCCTGCTAAGGACGCGTATCTGCAAGGGTACCGAGGGTTCGAATCCCTCCCTTTCCGTCTCATGGGACCTATTTGGTCCCTTTTTTGTTGGGATTTTTTTTAGCAAACAGCTACATTAAGGAAATGGCGGAAAAAGAAACCTCTAAAGTTAAAGTAGCACCTAACTCGAAAGAATCTGAGATGATGGTTCTAGGGTGCATGCTTACCCGAGTCAATAGTCTCAACGTTGCTGCTGATGCTTTAAATGCTTCCGATTTTTACTACAAAGAACACCAAGCGATTTTTGACTGTCTAAAAGGGTTATTTAAAAGTGATAAACCTGCAGACATCCATCTTGTTGCAGAAGAGCTCAAACGGATCGAGAAACTCGATGAGGTTGGAGGGGTTGGATACCTCACAACCCTCGCGCAATATGCAGGAACGTCTGCTTATATCGAAGAGTATGTAGAACTTATTAAAAATAAGTCGATCTTAAGGCGGATGATCTACGCTGCTCAAACAATTGAGAAAACTGCGCTAGAAGAGCCAGGAGATGTCCACGGCGCATTGGATGATGCCCAAGCAACTTTTTTTCAAATCTCTCAGACAACAAACTCCAATGCTGGAAAGCATATCAAAGATATCATTTCAGGAGTCAAAGCAGAGTCAGGGCTCCCTTACCTT
>JAGROK010000035.1 GCA_020440285.1 Chlamydiia bacterium
CCTGGCTTTGTGTCATGAGACACATCAATAAGAGAACCTTCCTTAAGTTCAACGGTATGCCCTAAAAGGCGAACCTCTCCTCCCTCAGCAATAAGAGTCCCTCCATGACTCACAACGCCCCCTTCTGAAAGGAGGAAGATCTCTCCATTTTCTTCGTAAAGGCGGGTTGCTTCAATTAAACCATCATTTTTAATGGCATAGCTAAAGGCATTTCCATCCCCTTTCAGCTCCGTTTTAAGCGCTTCAATTGTCCCTTTGTTTTCAACAGCGGTCCCACTTGTTGGAATCCGTTGCTCCGCCTTCACAAAAAGCCTTTCACTTCCCGCAGGTTTTAAAAGAACTTCTGATCCTCCAGCAAGACCAACGGTTTTTCCATGAATTTCCCCTTCATTTACAACTTGATATCCGATTAAAAAGACATCCCCATTTGGAGTCTCGATCTGTCCCTCATTGACAATGATTGCTTTGGAGTCCCCTTTAAAAACCATCCCCTCCTTGCTCTTTGTAAAGTCAAAGGTAGATGCGATAAAACCAGCTGCTTGAATCAATCCTTCTGCTCCAACTACAATTCCTGCAGGATTGATCAAATAAACGTGCCCATTTGCTTTAAGGGATCCATAGATTTCACTTAGTTGATCGCTGATCACCCGGTTGACAACCGTTGCATCGCTGTGAGGTTGAACGAATTTGACAAATTCCCCTTTCCCAATAGAAAAATCTTGCCACTGAATCACCGTCTGATCTGCTGCTTTAATTTGAAGCCCTTGCTTTGCCACATGAAAGTCGGCCTTCCCTTGAATTACATTTCCACCACTTGGAGCTGCAAGTAAAGTGGATCCCCCTATGGACAATAGAAAAAACAAAACCTTTTGGAGATTCATATGAAATACCAGTATTTTATTTTTTAACTTATACCAAGAGGATTAAAATCTGCAAACAGAATTTCGCATCTCTTCTTCTGATTCGACAGTCCCCTCAAAGACAAGTCCCTTGGAGGGGTCAAGGGTGACAAGTTGATCTTTTTTTAAAGCATTGCAAGCAGCATCAGCTCGCACTAAATAGGGAATCTTGTAGTCATGAGAAAACTGCTTCACAAGATCCTCTGACTGGGTATCATCGGGGTGATTTTGAAGGATGATTCCCGCTGCTTTTTTCAAGTGAGGTTCAAACGCTTCTTGGCAAAGGGTCATGACAACAATTTTCCCACTAAAATCATAGGTCGCTTGGGGATCAAAAGTGAGGAAAAACTCAATCTTTCCATACGCTTTTTTCCCACTGTTCGGAAGCCCCCTAACAAGAACATCTCCAATGTTATCGACAAGCATCACATTCGTTGTTCCACTCACTCCAAATAAAGTTCCCGATGTCACCACAATCAAATCGCCATAGCGAACAAGTTTATGTGTGAACGCAAAACAACTTGCCTTTCTCACTCCATCTTTTACATCTTTGACCTCCTCAAGAACGGGAACGGTCCCCCAAAGAAAGGCGAGCTGGTGATAGATATTTTCATCTGATGTGACCGCAATAATAGGCATTTCAGGGCGAAACCGCCCCATCAGCCTTGCAGTAAACCCACTTGTTGTAAGGGCAATTAGAGCTTTCCCATGAGCACTATAGGCAGTTTTCACCGCTGCAAGGGCAACAGAGGAGGAGATATCGTTAAACACCTGCCTCGCTGCATCTTTATAGAAAAACTCCTCATAATTAAAATCCTTTTCTGCCTCAATAATCGCATTTTTCATCAACGCCACTGTTTCGATCGGATATTTTCCAACTGCAGTTTCTCCAGAAAGCATGACAGCTGAAGTGCTATCATAAATTGCATTTGCCACATCAGAAACCTCTGCCCTTGTTGGGCGGGGGTTTCCAATCATCGATTCGAGCATCTGCGTTGCCGTTACGACAGGTTTGAACGATTGATAACACTTCCGTATCATCATCTTTTGCAACTTAGGAACTTGAGTCACTGGAAGCTCAACTCCTAAATCCCCCCTTGCAACCATAATGCCATCAGCCACTTGAAGGATACTATCGAAGTTTTTCACCCCAAGGGCATTTTCAATTTTTGCAATCACCATGATGTGCTTTGCATGATTTTTGGTGAGAAGATTCTTGATCGTAATGATGTGTTCGTGAGAGCGAATAAAAGAGGCTGCAATAATATCGATCCCTTGCTCACACCCAAACTTGATATCAGAGATATCTCTCTCAGTGACTGCGGGAAGGTCGAGCTCAGCATGAGGAATATTGACCCCTTTCTGAGATTTCAACACTCCAGGATTTTGGATCTCTACAACCAAAAAATCGGGATGTTTTTCAATGACTTTTGAAGTGATATATCCGTCATCGAAAAGGACTTGCGCTTTTAACTTAATGTCTTTAATCACCCCAACGGGTTCGAGAGTGATCTCCCCTTCCCCCGGGTTTTGAGAAATCTTAAGGAGAGACCCTTTTTCAAGAACAAGAGGGGCAGGAAGACTACCCACCCTCACCTCGGGCCCTTTTGTGTCGAGCATAATGGCAAGGGGAATCTTTTTTTCTTTGCGCGCTTTTTTAAGAAGATCGATCGTTTTTTTATGCTGATCATAATCGCCGTGACTCATATTGATCCGAGCCACATTCATCCCCGCATCAATCAGCTGCAAGATTTTCTCGTAGCTATTTGTCGCAGGACCAAGGGTGCAAATAATTTTTGTTCGAGTCCGCATATTTCCTCTTATACCGAAACTCTTTTTAATGTATACTACACTCCGTGGAAAAGCAATTGATTCACCTGAAAAATGTTCGGGTACATAATTTAAAAGGGGTCAATTTGACCCTTGATCCTGGGACCTTTATCGTCTTTACCGGCGTTTCTGGCTCTGGGAAATCTTCTCTTGCTTTCGACACCATTTATGTGGAAGGGCAAAGGCGCTACATCGAATCCCTTTCTAACTATGCCCGCCGCTATATGGGGAGCCTTCCAAAACCTGATGCCGATTTGATCGAGGGGATCTCTCCAACAATTGCAATCGAGCAGAAAACGGCAGGGAGAAACCCCCGTTCAACGGTGGGAACAATGACAGCGATTTATGACTACTTGAGAGTCCTTTTTGCAAGGGTTGGAACCCCTCACTGCCCTATCAGCGGAGAAAAAGTAGAGCCTCAGAGCACCGAAAGAATCCTTTCAACGATTCAAAATTTTCCTGAAAAATCGCAGCTCATCTTCCTTTCCCCCCACATCAGAGGAAAAAAAGGAGAATTTAAAGAGCTCTTTGAAGAGCTTATCCGAAAAGGGTTTATGCGGATCCGACTCGACGGAGAGATCGTCGATCTAGAAGAAGAGATTCAGGTCGATAAAACCACTTCTCACGATATCGACCTTGTCATCGATCGGATCGTCCTCAAAGAGGAGGAAAAAAATCGGATCGCTGAGGCGGTAACCCAAGCGCTGGAGCTTGGCGAAGGGGTGATGAGCGTTTATAACAAAACCACTCAAACAGAAACCCTCTTTTCCCAGCATGCCTATGCTAAAAAATCGAAACAGTCTTATTCCCCCCTCGAGCCCCACGACTTTTCTTTTAACCATCCGAAGGGCATGTGTGAAACCTGCGAAGGGCTTGGCCTCACGCAAGATTTCGATCTCGATAAAGTGATCGATCCAGAGCTTAGCATCGCCGAAGATTGTTGCTTGGTTGCAGGTTCGTATAATACGGTGAAATGGAAAAACATCTACGACAACCTTGCCGATCTCTACCAATTTGATGTTAGCACTCCATGGAAAAACCTTCCCCAAAAAGGGCAAGATCAATTCCTTTACGGGAACAAAAAGAAGTGGACTAAGATGCGCTTCGTTCACCCTGTGAAAAAAAACTCCTGGATCGAATATGTGAAATGGCGAGGGGTCCTTTCCGATGCAAAGAAGCGGTACAATGAAGCAAAAAGTGATGCCTACCGAGTTAAAATGCAAAAGCTGATGCATGAAACCATCTGCCCTGATTGCAACGGCTCCCGCATTAAGCCTTACCCCGCTGCCACAGAAATTGGAGGGAAAACGATCCATGCCCTCACCTCGATGACAATTGAAGAGCTTCTGACCTTCTTCCAAAAGTTGAAACTCTCCCCCTTTGAAGAAATGATTGGCCATGACCTCATCTTAGAGATTAAAAAACGGCTAGAATTTCTCTTAAGTGTCGGCCTCTATTACCTCACACTCGAAAGAACAGCCCCCACCCTCTCTGGAGGGGAGTCGCAACGGGTTCGCCTTGCCTCTCAAATTGGATGTGGCCTTGTCGGAACAACCTATATCCTCGATGAGCCTTCAATCGGCCTCCACCCCCGCGACAATACGAAACTGATTGCCACCCTTGAAAGACTTCGCGATCGGGGAAATACAATCATTGTTGTCGAACATGATGAAGAGACAATGGAAGCAGCCGATTTCATCGTCGACATTGGCCCTGAAGCGGGCTCTCGCGGTGGGGAAATCATTGCCGCTGGAACGATCGATGATTTAAAAAAAGCGCCCCGCTCCATTACAGGAGACTACCTAAGTGGAAGGAAAACCATCCCCATCACAAAAAAAAGAAAACGGGGAGACAAAAATCTCTCGATCGAAGGAGCCGAGCATCACAACCTAAAAAAAGTTAATGTCGAAATCCCCCTCGGCCTTTTTATTGCTGTGACAGGAGTTTCTGGATCAGGAAAATCCTCTTTAATCACCGACACCCTCTACCCCGCCCTAGCTAACACCCTTCACCGCGCTGAGCACTCTGTTGGAAAACACAAAGCAATCCATGGGATCGACCACCTCGATAAGGTGATCGCAATCGACCAAACCCCCATTGGAAGAACTCCCCGCTCCAATCCAAGTACCTATATCAAAGTCTTTGATGACATTCGAGACCTCTTTACAAAACTTCCCGAAAGTCAGGCTGCAGGATTCAAGCCAGGCCGTTTTAGCTTTAACGTACAAGAAGGATCGTGCACCGAGTGTCATGGGATGGGACAGATTCGACTCGACATGGATTTTATGGATGACGTTTGGAGCACATGTTCTTTATGTGAAGGAAAAAGGTTCGATCTTCAAACCCTTGCCATCACCTACAAAGGGAAAAACATCCATGACGTCTTAGAGATGACTGTAGAAGAGGCCCTCCTTTTCTTCGATGCCATTCCCCATATTCACCATAAGCTTTCTCTTCTGCAACAAGTAGGAATGGAATACATTACGCTGGGGCAATCATCGACAACTCTCTCTGGAGGAGAGGCGCAGCGGATCAAACTAGCAAGAGAGCTCATCCGCCCTTCAACGGGAAAAACCCTTTATATTCTAGACGAACCCACAACAGGACTCCACTTTCACGACATCCAAAAATTGATCGAGATTTTGCAGCGCCTTGTCGATCAAGGAAACACCGTCCTTGTCATCGAACACAACATCGATTTGATCAAAACCACAGACTGGATCATCGATCTAGGTCCCGAAGGGGGCAAAGGGGGAGGAAAAATCCTCGCCTCCGCCCCTCCAGAACAAATGGCGAAAAAAAAGACTCCCACAGGAGAGGCCCTTCGCGCTCGAAAAGCCCCTAAAAGTCGCCCTCATAAGCACACTCAAAAACCTTTAACCGCAATCACTGCTTGGGGGTGCCGGCAAAACAACTTAAAAGGGGTCGACATTAACATTCCTCGAGGAAAAATCTCTGTCTGCACAGGTCCTTCGGGCTCGGGGAAAAGCTCTTTTGCCTTTGAAACCATCTATGCAGAAGGGCAAAGGCGCTACATCGAATCACTCTCATCTTACGCCCGCCAATTTGTGAAGCAAATGCCCAGACCAAAAGTGGAAGAGGTCGATGGCCTTTCCCCTGCAATCGCCATTGAACAAAAACACCACGCAGGAAACCCCCGATCAACCATCGGAACCATGACCGAAATCTATGACTTTCTCCGTCTCCTCTATGCCCACCGAGGGGTTGCCTACTGCCCTGAAACAGGAGAAAAGATCGAATCGATCAGTAAAGAGATGGTTGTCGATCATCTCATGCAGCTCCCTGAAAAAACCCGCCTTCACATCTTAACCCCGATTAAAATAGCGCGGGGACAATCGATTGATGAAATTAAAGAGGCGCTCACGCAACAAGGTTTTGTCCGGATCCGCCTCAATGGCGACTACTACGAACTTGATAACCCCATCCCCTACCAAGCCAGCCGAAAAAATGAGCTCTTTTTAGTCGTCGACCGCTTAGTGATCCGTCCAGGAATTGAAAAGCGTCTCTTCGAAGCGATCGAACAAGCAACAGCGATCACCAAAGAGCCCTTTACTGTAGCAACCCCTGAAAAAGATCTCCTCTTCAACCTCGCCTTCGCCGTTCCAAGTACAGGAAAAACCTATCCTCCCCTGACTCCACACACCTTTTCCTTCAATGCAGAAGAGGGGATGTGTCCCGATTGTTTAGGACTTGGGTTTCAATGGGGGGCCAATGTCCTTAACCACCAAAAGATCATGGCCCTTTCCCCATACGAACTCATCATCAAACTGTGGAAGGAAGAGGCCACCCTTTTTTCAGAAGAAGCCTTCCTTACCTTTTTAGAAGAAGAAGAGATCGACCCCGACCTCCCCCTTTACAAACTCCCTGTTAAACACCTTCAACTCATTCTCAACGGCTCTCCCCACCCTTTCCGTTATAAAAAAGTTGAGCTCTATTGGGTAGGACTCAATCACACCTTCGCTAAAATTGCAAAAACAGGAAAACGGCAACAAAGAGAAACCATTGAACCCTTGCTTGAAGTCTCCCCTTGTATCAGCTGCAAAGGAGAGAGGTTAAATCCCCTTGCCCGGGGCGTCAAACTTCAAGGGAAAACCCTTGGAGAGCTGTGCAGCCTCCCCCTATCGAATGCCCTTGCATTCACCGAAAGCCTCCCGAAAGAAAAAGAGATCGAAGAGATTCTCGATTCCCTTATTCACCGTTTAACCTTCCTTTGCAACATCGGCCTTGAATACCTTTCCCTATCCCGAAGTGCCCCCACTCTCAGTGGAGGTGAAACGCAAAGGATCCATTTGGCCCGCCAACTTGGAAGTGGCCTCACAGGATGTTTATATGTTCTCGATGAACCCACTATCGGCCTCCACCCCTATAACAATGAAAGGCTCAATAAAGCCCTCAAACACCTCTGCGAACTTGGGAATACCCTTCTCATGGTGGAACACGATCCCCTCACACTCGAGATTGCCGATCACATCTTCGACTTTGGGCCCAAAGCAGGACGCCTTGGAGGAGAATTGACCGCTCAAGGAACCCTTTCTCAAATCAAAAAAAATCCCCATTCCCTGACAGGAGCCTACCTCAGTGGCAAAAAAACCCTTCCCCTCCCCTCCAAAAAACGATCATCAAAGGTTTTCATCACCATTGAAAATGCACATAAACACAACCTCAAAAACATTACAGTCAAGATCCCCCTAAAAACTTTGACCTGCATCAGTGGCGTTTCAGGATCGGGAAAATCTACCCTCATTGACGACCTTTTAAAAACAGGGGTCCAAAAACACCTCGCCTCTCGATCAGATAAAGATGAGATTTCTATCGACGGCGCCACCCTAAAAGGACTTTCAAACATCAATAAGTTAATCGCCATCGATCAAAACCCCATTGGACATACCGTTCGCGCCGATGTTTCAACCTATAGCGAAGTCAACCAACCCCTGCGCCTCTTTTTTGCAACCCTTCCCGAAGCGAAAGCTCGAGGGCTCCAATCCAAACATTTTAGTCATAACCACCTTAAAGGGATGTGCCGCAGCTGCTGGGGCCTTGGCTTTAAAACAATCCGGCTGCAGTTCCTCCCCTCCCTTCGAGTCAAATGTGACAGCTGCCAAGGAAATCGGTTAAACCCCCTTAGCTTAAAAGTAACCTACAAAGGAAAAAACCTTGGCGAGCTCCTCAAACTCACCGTTGAAGATGCCTTAAACTTCCTCCCTCCCCATCCCAAAATCCAAAAGATCTTAGAAACCCTCATCAAAGTAGGGCTAGGATATCTCACCCTTGGACAAGAAATCCAATCCCTTTCTGGTGGAGAAGCAGGAAGGATGCGCCTTGCCCGAGAACTTTCTAAGCGGGCAACAGGAAAAACCCTCTACCTCTTTGACGAACCCACCATCGGCCTTCACTCAGATGATATCGCAAAACTCCTCCCCATCTTCCATACCCTCGTCGACCAAGGAAACACCGTCCTCATTATCGAGCACAACCTCGATATCCTCCGCTCTGCCGACCACCTCATCGATCTCGGCCCCGGCCCCGGAGAGGGAGGGGGCTCCCTCGTCGGAGCTGGTCCCCCCGAGGAAATCAGCCAAAATCGTTCGTCCTATACAGGAAAATATCTTCTATGATATACTGGCCCCTGCCGGGGAACTTCTGGAATAATGCGGTCTGAACCAGGTCAGGACAGGAATGTAGCAGCCTTTAAGACTATCCTTATGCTAGGAGCACTCTCCGGCATTTTTTTTGGCAGCTTCTTTCGACCAATTTTTCCAATACAACCTTTTTTAGTCGCAAAAAATTCTTTTTCTTCTTAGGGCGCGACATCAATTACACTTCGCTGCTTTAGCTTTTCCTATGGAAAATCTCTTTCAGCTTGCTCTAATTGATGACACGCCCTAGACTAATAATTTATTTTTTAAAGGTGAAAGGATTTTTGGTGCTTCTATGAAAAATATCAGAGTTTTGATCTTATACTAATTGAAATTTTAAATAATACAGGCGCGGTGTAAACTGTTTTCTCAAACGGAGAAACAGTATGGAAGCAACGATACTCATCCCCAAAGAGCTACTAGAAAAGCACGACTTCACAAAG
>JAGROK010000036.1 GCA_020440285.1 Chlamydiia bacterium
GTTAATATTATATTAAGAAGGGGTGAGTTATATGTTAATAATCGAAAATAATAACACTCAATATATTGATAGCCAGTTAGATAAGGGGAGTGCTTTTTTCTTTAATTGGTTAGAGATGGGGATGAATGAGAAAGATAAGAGTTTAATATTAAACGAGATAGAATCTTATCAAAAGACATTATTAAATGTAACTCCAGGGAGTCATTTTTCGTTCTCAAAATCATTTCTAAATGCTCTTTATCAGGCGGCGCAAGGGGCATTAGTTGAAGGGCTTGGAGAAGAGGCTTCTCAGATATTTTTAATGTTATCACACTTAATACCAAATAGTTATGATGTTTTCCTAGGGCTAGGAATGACCTATCAGCTCCTTAAAGAGCACCAGAAAGCCACTGAGTCTTATCAGCAAGCGATCCATATTCACCCACAAGCTTTTCAGGCCTATCTTTATATTGCCGAGAGCTACCTTGAACTTCAAGACAAGGAAAAATTTGAAGAAAACATCCAGAGGGCGCGTGCATTGATCCCTAGAGAAAAAGACCATTTTCAGCAGCACGTTGATTATCTCATCCAAAAATTTAAACCAAGTACACGGAGTTAATGAACCTATCCTTTTGAGTCTTTTTCTCCAGAATTTGAGATCTCTTTTTGCTCTACTTCACCAAGTATGGTGTGCAAAGAGGTCTCAAGTTCTGAAAAAAAAATACTTCAAAATTCTAGAATTTCTAATAGAGGGATAGGTTCATATGTCTGAGATTAATGATGCAATAAACTCAGCAAGTTCGGGAGCAAGAGAAGTTGTAGCTTCTAATGCAGAAGGGATTGCAGCCACCCTTGTTGATAAAACAGCAGAGCTTTCTTCCAGCTTGTTTGAAATGGGGAAAGAAGTGCTTTTCGATCATCCTGTTGTTTCTTTGATGACGGGAGTTGCGATTGCCCTTACAACAGCTTTCTTATATTACAATCGGGAAATTCCAATGCCTTCAATTAGTGGAGCTGAATCTAAGATTAGCCAAACCCTTCAACAAGACGTTGAAGGAAGCTATGAATTAGCAAAAGGGTATGCTGAAGGGTATGTTCAAGGACTGCTTCGGTCAAGTCAGTTTAAAGCAGCAGTTGGAAAAAGTACTATTAACCCAAAGTTTGCTGACCATTTAGTGACAAAGATTTTTAATGTGTGTGGTCGAAACATTAGTTCTGAGGCTAAGCAGCAGATCATTGGGAATATAGTAAGAGATGCAATGAGCTCGATGGAAAATGCGAATAGGAGGATTAATACCTGTATTCAATCTGGAGAGCTTGAACCTTTTGGAATAGGTAGAGACGTAGCCGTAGAGAGTGTAGAGCCTTTGGGAGATGAGTCTCACCATGAAGGGAAAATTCCTCTTTTGATCAAATTTAAAGGGGGAAAGCAGATTGTGTATAAACCTCGTTCAATGCTACCCGAAAGAGTTCTTTGTGGAAGGGGGAATAGCCTTTTCCAGGAAGCAGGCTTAGGGACCTACCACGTTGTATGTGGACAGGATGGGCAAGGGGCATTTGGTTTTGCTGAGTATCTTGAGAACAGACAAAGTGAAAATACTGTCCAGTCTAAAGAGGAACTTGAAGCCTATCTTCAAAGGCTTTGCCTTTTAGATAAAGTGGGCACTCTTGTAGGGTTATCAGACCTTCACTATCTCAATATTATTACCCAAGGTCTTGAGCCTTACGTGATTGATGGCGAGGTTTATTTGATGCCTCAAGGCATTCCAACTGGAGTGATGCGTCCAGGAGATGGTCCTGCTAGTGCTTTTGATCTCTCTTGTGGTTCAGATGAAAAATTCAAAGGGAAGAATAAGATTTGGTTTCATCCAAAAATGAAGGTTGGAAACACATTTAAACACATGATGTCACCTGAGTTTCTTCAGAGTGAGGTCGGGGTAAATCTGGATAAAATTCACAGTGAGACTAAAGTGCCTCCTGCTGCATTCGAAAGAGCTAAGACAGCAAGGGAAGAGCTCCAAACAGAAAATAGCCGGATTGTACTAGCCACAACAAAGGATTTAAACGACATAATATTAGGAATTGATCCTTTAGAGCCTAATACCGCCAATGAGATGATTAAACTGATTCAATCAGAGGTTGAGATGAAAGACTTTATCTTTGTTGAGTCATCAGTTCCTTTAATCAGAGAGCAAATTTTGAGAGACGCTTCCCACAACGATGTGCCTGCGTTTTACCTGAACCATCAAAGAGGAGAAATCCTTTATAATGGGGTGGTCATTGGGCGAAGAAAAACTAATAAGTAGAGCGTCGTTTTTTCTTCCCGTAGGAGTAGTCGAGAGAGACTTTTCCAGGTCCTGAAAAAAAGAGCCAGAGAAACATCAGGGCGTAGGGGACTTCGGGTAGATAGAGGAAGTTTTCCAGAATCATGAGCCCTCCATGGGCTGCAATTGAAGCAAGACGATCGGTAATGAGAGCAATGATCATAATCGCAAAGAGAATAAGTGATGCAAGTGATGCAAGAAAACCGATCAAAACAAGGATTCCACAAATCAGTTCAAGAAAAGGGAGAAGGTAAGCGCTAAAGGCAGGAAAGGGAACATGCGCTTTTTCAAGGGTTTCAAGAACAATGGTGTGTTGCTTTGAGTCAAAAAGCTTAAAGAATCCCGATAGGATAAAAAACATGCCAAGACATATTCTTACAATGAGAATGGGAAGCCATTCACATTGTCTTTTTTTATATCCAAACTTTGAGAAAAACTGATACATCGCCATTGCTCTTTTTTCTTTCCTTCTAAGAAATGTAAAGGATTTATTGCAAGAAAGAGTTTATTCCTGTAACATCTCTTAAGAAATTTACCGTTGGAAACCGTCTGTGAACTGCTTTGCAGGGGGAATTTGAACCTTTTAATACTGGATAGATTTATGAAAACTCTACTGTTTGGCTTACTTCTTTTTTCGGTCTCTCTTTTTGGGTCGGAAGGACTTAAGGACTCTGTTGTACAAATTATGACAACGCATAAGGAATATGATTATGAAAGTCCATGGTCCCCTCCAACGGTAGAGCGAAGCTCAGGATCGGGGTTTATTATTGAGGGGAAACGGATTATAACGAATGCACACGTGATTGAAGAGGCTTCGTTTATTCAGGTTCGCTCTGCAACGTCACGTGAGTGGTATGAGGCAAGTGTGAAATTTGTAGGACATGATTGCGATCTTGCAATCATTGAGCTGGATGACCCTTCATTTTTTGAAGGAAAAAAAACTTTGGAATTTGGCGAACATTTACTTCGTCAACAAGAAGAGGTTGCGGTTCATGGTTTTCCTATGGGAGGAAGGGAGCTTTCGGTAACGAAGGGGATTGTTTCACGGGTCGAAATGGGATACTATGCCCACTCGGGGGCTTATCTTCTCGACGCACAAATTGATGCACCCATCAATCCGGGAAATAGTGGAGGACCGGTCATTGCAAATGGGAAGGTCGTAGGGATTGCTCATCAAGTTTTGTGTGCGGGTCAGAATATTGGGTATATGATTCCAATCCCGATCATTCACCACTTTATGGAAGAGGTGGAAAAAGGAGAATACTTAGGGTTTCCAAAGAATCCACTTAAAGTGCAGTCAATTCGAAATCCCGCGATGCGCACATTTTATGGTTTAGATGAAGGGAAAGGGGGGCTTCTTGTTTGTGGTATCCCTGAAAATCACTATTTGTCTGATGTTTTAGAGGTAGGTGATATTCTGTTTCAAATTGATGGGCATGAGGTTGATTCTCATGGATGGATAGAGCTGAGTGACATGGACATTTCTCTCCCTTTTCAATACGTTATTATGATGAAACACTTTGGAGATTCTCTCGATATTGTCCTAATGCGTAACGGAGAGGTAAAAGAGGTTTCAGTTGTTATAGACTTTAACCGAAGGGGAACCTCGTTAGTTCAACAAGAGTTTGATAAACCCCCTACCTACTACATTTCTGGAGGATTTGTCTTTCAACCCCTTGTTGAAAACTTCCTTTATGATGTCGAAATTGATCCAAGTCTGTGGGTGATCGATCTTTTTTACCATCTGTTTAGAGGAAAAGTGGAGCAGGGGCGCGATGAGGTTGTCGTCTTATCCCGGGTTCTTAATGATGTCATCAATGTAGGGTATCAATATTTAGAAAAGAAGATCATCGATAAGGTCAATGGGAAGCCTATTAAAAATCTTAAGGACTTAATACAGCAGATTGAAACAAGTACCGATCCTTATCTTGTGATTGAGACTCAGGATGGATTAGAAATAGTCCTAGATCAAGAGCAGATGAAAAAGAGAAGTCCAGTCATTTTAAATCGTTACTCTATTCCTTATGACCGCTCTGGGGATTTGCGATGAAAAGGTGGGTGATTTTTTCTTTTCTTTGTTTTTCATCGCTCTACTCTGCTGATTACTGGTTTTCAGGAACAGCGGCAGAGCGGCATAGGAAGATGGTTGAAACCCTAACCCCTCAATCTCCTGAACTGCCGTGGTGGGATCGCTCCTATTTGACTGGGAATTGGAACGGGGGACGTTCCAAGCTTGCAAATGACGGCGTGACAATTGGGACGTCTTACGTCTCCGATATCTTAGGGAATCCCATTGGTGGAAAAGCGCGTGGTTTTGCTTTTGCAGGGTCGTTTGGCCTTGATATCAACATAGATATTGGAAAGCATACCGCTTTAAAAGGGCTTTATTTATATACCTCCGTCGTAGGGCGAACAGGGACTAATCTTAGTGCTGACAAAATTGGGAACCAATACCCTGTTGCGCAGGTGTATGGGGGGCAAAACGTTCGACTCAATGAACTTTACCTTAAGCAGGTGCTATTTAATGAGTGGCTTCTCATGAAAGGGGGGCGTCTCAATGCAGGTAATGACTTTTTGCAGTCAGAACTTTACTACAAGTTTGTGAATAACGGCTTTGATGGAAACCCAATTTCTGTCTTTTTTAATGGTCCTTTTACCGCTTATCCGAATGCTACATGGGGTTTTTACCTTCAGTTTCGCCCTTATAAGAGAATCCTTGCAAAGGTTGCTGCTTATATTGCGCAAGATGATGTTTCAGAAAATAAGTATCATGGATTCAATTGGTCTCTCAATGGTTCTGATGGAACGCAACTCATTACAGAGTGGTCTTATCAAGTCAATCAACTGAAGGAAGATTGCGGCTATCCGGGGAACTACCGCGCTGGTGCGTTTTATTATACCGAAAGTAAAGGGGATAAGTTTCTTGGAGGGCATTATCATGGAAACTGGGGATACTACTTCCTTATTGATCAGATGATCTTTCGAGTAGGCGACCCTAAGTTAAAGCGGGGACTCACCCCATTTGTTGCGGTTCTCTTTGCTCCAAAAGATCGGAACCTCCTCCCTTTTTATATTTCTTCAGGTCTTGTCTACAAAGGACTTTTTCCTTCCCGCCCAAATGATTACACCAATCTTGGTTTTATCTACGGGAAATATAGCACTGATATGAAAAAAGCGCAGGAGATTGCACGTCGGACACATCTGATGCCAGTGCCCACCTTTGGGAATCAACCTCAGAATTTTGAGTCTGTTGTTGAACTAAACCATTGGTTTCAGATCAATCCTTGGCTCATTATCGTTCCCGACATTCAGTACGTGATCAATCCTCGCGGTCTTGGAACCATCAAGGATGCCCTTGTCGTTGGTGCACAGATCAGCATCACCTTATAGTTAGGTGTTTGAGTGCAGAATGTCCTAGAAATTAAGCTTATAGAGCGTTAGCAATATGCCGTTTGTCATGTCTATTGAAAATCAGCTGTGGTGTTATTTGAAGGTAGTTCTTTGGCTATCGCTTTCTAATTCCGATTTCCAAGGGTGATCTGACACCCATTTAGCCATTAGGCTCTTAGAGTTTATTCTCGGTATGCTTAAAAAATTAAAAAGGTAAACGTAACGTGGCAGAAAAAGTGTCAACTTAATCTGTCTCAGGCTTTGTTGCGTAAATAGCCACGGATACGGTTTTTCTTGAGCTTGGGAAGCTAATTCTGTAAATTTTTTGTTTTGCACAACTAAAAATTGCAGAGGTAGCGATGACTAAGCCTAGAAAAAAATA
>JAGROK010000007.1 GCA_020440285.1 Chlamydiia bacterium
AAGAGGTATTACCCTCACTACCACCTCAAGGTAGCGTGTCTGCCAATTCCACCACTTCCGCAAAAGATAGGAAATCGGTTATACTAATGGAAAACTAGAACTTTTTCAAGAATTTTGAGCGTGAAATATTTATTTATTATCGTGATCCGCCTTTATCAATGGACTCTTGGTCCATTCACTCAGGGAAACTGCCGCTTTTATCCTTCATGCTCTGAATATGGGATTGAAGCTTTTAAAAAATATGGAGTGTTTAAAGGGTTTTACCTCACGGCGCGCCGTCTCCTTAAATGCCATCCCTGGCATCCCGGAGGATGTGATCCTCTCCCATAGCGGGCAATATGAGCTCTGTTCCTGGCTTGAGGGTTTCTGAAACCAAGGCATTCATCTCTTGAATCACCTCCACTTTCACATCGAACATGCGAGAAATTTTCCATAGGCTATCCCCTGACTGAACAACATAGCGGCGAGGGGGAGCTTCAAGAGGTTTTTCCGCAAGTGTATGTACATGTTCAGAGCGAATCCCTCCAGCGACATCCTTTAAAAAGGCCTCTACCTCCACCGTTTTTTCTGTAAGGAGAGAAAGGAGGCGCCCCATTTGATGATCATCAAGTCCTTTAAGGGCAAACTCTTTATCTAGAAGGATCAGTAGGTAGGCGGCAAGTTGAGACCCATTCATCATCCGCGGCACTAAGAAAGGAGCCCACTCGCCCTCTGTAAAAGTAGAGATCGACTCCCAATCCCCTTCATATGCAAGTCTAAAAAGTGCTTGATCAGAAATCGCATAAGGGAGGCGGCCAAAGGCCCTTTTGAGTTCAAAGAATTCATGAGTCATGGAGAAGGCTTCCCTAAGCGTATCGGGAATCGATTTCCTCTCCTTTATCTCGATAAAAAGGCCCTGAGGTGTTAAAGGCCATACCTCTTGACGGGCAAAAAGGCGAATCCCCTCAAACCTTTCACCATCCATCCCCGGATAAAGGGTCATTGCCTGATTTCCAAAGACCACTTTCCTTTTTTCTATCGAAAACCCCGAAACGGCCCGCTCTACATCGAAATGATGATAGGTGACTAGAGCTGCTAGAGCTAAATCACACCGCCGCTGCCCCTCTTCCACATGAGTCTCGTTATAAAGCTCTTTGACAAGTGCATCGTAGGGCATCGAGGCGAATTCTTTTAAAACATCTTCATTTCTCAGTCGCACCTCTTTGATTTTTTGGGTCGATGAAAGGGTTGGAAGGGTCACCCCATTTCGATCTTTCAAGACAAATGTAATAAAAGTCGCGATAAGAGCAATATTAAGAGTCCCACTAATGATAAGGAGATGGATTAAAATCCTTGAGCGGCGAGACAAAACCTGTTCCATATGGCTATAGTGCATGCAGGCTATAGTATCAAATTATTCCTCCCTTCGGAAACAAAAAAAATTTCTTCGTGAATCAATCCCCTCCTTTTGTTATCCTACGTCAAAACCAAGGATATTCAAATGCGCATTCCCCTTTCGTGGTTAAAAGAATTTGTTTCACTAGACCTAACCGTTGAAGCCCTTTCAGAAGTGATGACACTAGCAGGGCTAGAAGTAGACAAGGTGGAAAAAACCCCTTTCTCTTTCCAAGGTGTTGTTGTCGCTGAAATCAAGGAAACCTCTCCTCACCCCAATGCAGACAAGTTAAAAGTTGCAAAAGTATTCGACGGGAGTGAAACGATGCAAGTCGTTTGTGGAGACCCAAAATGTCGAGCTGGGATGAAAGTCGCTCTCGCAACTGTTGGAGCAACCCTCGGAGAGATAAAAATTAAAAGGTCGAAGCTTCGAGATGTGGAATCATTCGGCATGCTCTGTTCAGAAAAAGAGCTCTCCCTATCAGAAGATGACCGTGGAATCATGGAACTTGGACAAGACGCTCCCCTAGGAGTTCCCCTTTCCGATCTTTTGGGCGATATCATCTTCGAGATTTCCCTCACTCCAAATCTTGGCCACTGCATGAGCATTCTCGGGATCGGAAGAGATGTCGCTGCCATGCTTGATCAAAAAGTCAAAGTCCCTTCTTTTGAGCTTAAGGAGTCCAGTCAAAGTGCCCAAGTCAAAGTGACGATTAAAGATCCTGAAAATTGTTTCCGCTATGGAGCGCGCACCGTTCGTAACATCCAGGTTGGACCCTCTCCCGATTGGTTAAAAAGTCGCTTGGAAAATAGTGGCATTCGAAGCATTAATAATGTTGTCGATGTCACAAATTATGTGATGCTTGAAATGGGACAACCCCTCCACGCATTTGACCAAAAAAAAGTGGAAGGACAAACCATTTTTGTAGAATCAACGACAAGTCCTATCACCTTTGAAACTCTTGATGGAATAAAAAGGCAAATCCCAGAAAACACCTTAATGATCTGCGACGCCCACGGCCCCATTGCCATTGCTGGAGTGATGGGAGGAGCTAATTCCGAAGTGAGTGAAGCAACGACCGATATCATTTTAGAAAGCGCTTCCTTTAACCCTTCAGCTGTTCGGCGGGCAGGGAAAGCACTTGGGCTCCGAAGTGAGTCGTCTGCCCGGTTTGAGAGAGGCATCGATTTCGAAATGGTTCTAACTGCTCTTGATCGAGCAGCCAGTCTTATTGCTGAGCTTGGAGGGGGAGAAGTTTGCCAAGGAAAGGTCGATGAAATGCCAAAAAAGAGGCCGAAAAAACCGATTAAGCTCCGTTTAAATCGGACCAATGACATTTTAGGGACAAAGCTTAGCTTTAACGAAATCGAATCTTTTTTAAAAAGACTCGAAATGGAAGTTAAGGGGAAAGAAGAAAGTCTTGAGATCACCGTTCCCTCTTATCGAAACGACATTCATGATGAAATTGATTTGATCGAGGAAGTTGCACGGATTTATGGTTATAACAACATCCAAAAAGGAAAGTCTCCTGCCATCCACTCCTCTCTTCCCCACGCCCCCATCTATGTCATGGAAAAAAAAGTGAGGGAATCCCTTATCGGATCAGGGCTCCAAGAATTTTTAACCTGCGATCTCATCAGTCCAGAATTAACGAAGCTATGTTTAGAGAAAGGACTTGGAGAAAAAGAAGAGATCAAAGTCCTTAAACCAAGCTCTGTCGATCAATCGATCCTCCGAATGTCTCTCCTTCCAGGAATGCTTCAAGCTGTTAAATACAACTTCGATCGAAAAAATCGAGACATCAGAGCCTTTGAAATGGGACGTATCCATTTTAAAGATGGCGATCACTACCGAGAAAGGATGATGGCTGCGATCCTTTTAACAGGGAAACGCTCTCCAGAGCATTGGGAATCCAAGGGAGGCGATGTCGATTTTTTTGACTTAAAAGGAATCTTCGAAAATTTAATCGAAGGGGGAAAATATGCCCCTACTCGCCTTAAAAGTTTTCACCCAGGAAAGCAAGCAAGTCTCGATGTAGAAGAGAGTCGATTAGGAGTGATGGGAGAGGTCCACCCCGAAATTTTAAAACGATTAGATATTGAAGCCCCCATCTATTTCGGACAGATCGATCTACACGAATGGATGGCTATTCTTCCAAAAGAAAAGCTGATGACCCCCCTTCCCCAATTTCCAGGAAGTGATCGAGACTGGACCTTTACCTTGCAAGGGGATGTTCCTTTAGGAAGTGTTTTTGATGTGATCGATCTTTTTCCCTCAAAACTTCTCAAGAAAACCCTCCTCCTCGATATTTATGAAAGTGAAAAAATTGGAAAAAACAAGAAAAATGTCACCTTCCGTTTTATTTATCGGAACGACCGAAAAACCCTTGAACAACCCCAAGTTGAAAAGGAACATGAGCGATTAATCCATCACGTCACTGAAAGAATGCGTGATTTTATTTCTTAAAATGGTATGATTGGAAAAAAGCAATCTCAAAGAGGTCAAACATGAAAAGGTTTTCTCCCTTACTCATCGCCCTATCTGGTCTACTCGTTTTTAGCTGTCAGAATTCAAACAAAGACCACGATGAAAATGTTGTTTCAAAAAGATACATCCACAAATATGGCTACGATGTTTCAAAGGAAGAGTGGACTGGAGCAAATTATCCCGGCCAAGTCATTACAACGCTAAGAAATGGTGTAACCGTTACATCTTCCTATGAAGATGGAGTCCTCCATGGACCTACCACCTACACCTTTCCCCACTCTAATACAACAGAATCCCTCAACATCTATGAGCGGGGAAATCTCGTTAAAAAAACAACCTACGACCTTCGAAGTATCCCCCAAAAAGAAGAGGTCTTCCTCTCCCCCTCCCATGTAAAAATTACGAAGTGGTTCCAAAAAGGGACCCCTTTAAGCGTTGAGGAATACCACAACAACGAACTCTTAGAAGGAGAGTACTTTAATGAGCGAAATGAAACGATGCACCGCGTCATTAAAGGGGCTGGAATTCGGGTCACCCGTGACCAACATGAAAATATTGTCGCTAAAGAAACGATCGATGGAGGCTTCCCTATCCTTAGAGAAACCTTTCATGCTCACGGAATTCCCCATACTGTAGTTCCCCTATCGGGTGGGCTGATTCATGGAGAACGGAAGGTTTTTGCCCCTACAGGTGAGCCTATTTCTGTCGAAACCTATAAGAAAAATGTTCTCAACGGCCCTGCCACCTATTTTCAAAATGGATGTCGCTATCTTGAAATCAGCTATAAAGAGGGGCAAAAACATGGCATTGAACGTCATTTTGTTGATGGAGAGACGATCGTAGAAGAAACTGAATGGATGGATGGGCAAAAGCATGGCCCTTCTGTTGTTTTCTTCGATGGAATGTCCCGCACGCAGTATTACTATAACAACCAACCGGTTACCAAGGACAGGTACCGAGAGCTGAGCGATATTGAAGAGAATATCGCTATTATGAATGAACGTGCTCTCTACAGAGAATAATCTAGAAGTGGACGGGGTCCAACGCAGTTGGACCCTCCCTTCCCTTCCTATCCAAGCAACCTTCTATACCAGTCATCTCCAAATTACCCGTATTCAACTCTCTCTTGCTGAGCAATTTTGTTGTGTGATCCATGGAAGTGGTCTCGAAAGTAAAATCTTTGAGTGGATGACTGCTTACTCCAAAAGGGAAAAAGGGCCCCTTTTGCCCCTCCTTTTCAACTCATTTACCCCCTTTATGCGAAAAGGGTTAAGAGCAATTCAAGCTCTCGAAATTGGAGAGGTTGCCAGTTATGGGGAAATAGCTGCCCGAGCAGGGTGTTCAAAAGGTGCCCGTGCCATCGGCAATGTTTGCAACAAAAACCCCTATCCCCTCGTGATCCCTTGCCACCGGGTGATCCAAGGAAATGGTTCCATTGGAGGGTTTGCCTATAACCTTGAGTTAAAAAAAGCCCTTCTAAGCTATGAATCTTGAGAAAATAACTGCTCTTCTTCAGAGTCAAACTCTTCTAAGACAAAGGATTCTGAAATTTTTTCCCTTTTCTCGCAGCTACTTGCTCCAATAAAGATCCAAGAAGCGCTCATTAAACGAAATAGGAGAGAAAGTCCTCGTTCCATATTTCTTTTCTATAACGAGATTCCCATTTCCCTTCCAGAAATTTAACCCGGAGTGCGACCTATTTATGCAGCCCTAAAGGGA